>CAYFKI010000091.1:0-5591 GCA_964343525.1 uncultured Cyanobium sp. | reverse complement strand
CTCCAGCGCCACCGCCGTGGGCATCGCCTGCTCGGCCTGACCACCGGCCAGCTCACAGGCCGCCAGACAGAGAATCGGCCGCAGGCGCTTGCCACCGGCCAGCAGCGAGTAGCGCATCGCCTCCCGCAGGCTCTCGGGCCGCTCAGGCCCCAGGGAGCCATCCAGGGCCGCCTCCACCCGCAGGCGCGCCGCCTCCAGGTAGGCGGCGAAATCAAAACCGGAGGCGCCATCGCCGATGGAGTTGCCTATGCCTGAGCTCACCGCCACCGCCATCGGGCCTGCATTGCTGGGGCGGATTCTCTCAGGCCCTGGTCCCCTTAGGGCAACAGATCGGCCAAAGGGTTATCGAAGCCGCAGGCGCCACACCAACGGGTGAAGGTGTTGACCAGCAGCATCGTGACCGTCATCGGACCGACGCCGCCGGGCACCGGCGTGATCGCTGCAGCGATTGGCTCCACCTCATCGAAGCGCACATCACCGCAGAGTCCGCCTTCCGGCAGCCGGTGAATGCCCACATCCACCACCACCGCGCCGGGACGCACGTGCTCGGCGCCCACCATGCGCGGCTTGCCGGCCGCCACCACCAACACGTCGGCCTCCCGGGTGTGGGCCGCCAGATCGCGGGTACGGGAATGGGCCACCGTGACGGTGGCGTTGGCGGCCTGGAGCATCAGGGCCATGGGCTGCCCCACCAGGATGCTTCGGCCCACCACCACCGCCCGGGCACCGGAGAGGGGCACCGCATGGCGGGCCAGCAGGGCCATCACCCCGGCCGGTGTGCAGCTGCGCGGTCCCGGTTCCCCCTTGAGCAAGCGGCCCAGGTTGAGGGTGTGGAGGCCGTCGGCGTCCTTAGCCGGATCAATCGCAGCGAGCAGGGGGCCCTCGTCAAACCCTGGTGGCAAGGGCAGCTGCAGCAGGATGCCATCCACCTGCGGGTCGGCGTTGAGCCGTTGAATCGTGGCCAGCACCTCGGCGGCGGGGGTGTCTGCGCTCAGGTGCGCCCCGTGGTTGGTCATGCCGATCCGCAGGCAGGCCTTCTCTTTGTTGGCCACATAAACGCCACTGGCGGGATCGTCGCCCACCCGCAGCACCGCCAGCCCCGGGGGCCGACCGGCCTGGGCCAGCCGTTCGGCAATCGCCGCCTGGAGCCTGGCTTCGATCTCTGCTGCCAACTGGCGTCCGTCCAGGCGTTGGGCCATGGGAAACCGGGAACTCCTGCGAAAGCCAGCATGCCAGCCACCCCAGCTACGGTGCTGCCAAGGCAGGGGCGCGGCCATGGTTCTGCGGCAACTCCGAAACCTGTGGCGCCAGCTGTTGCGCACCGAGCGGCCGCGGCACAGTCCGGCGGTTTGGCGCAGTCGCGACATCGTTGCCGTGCTGCTGCTCTGTGCCGTGGTGTCGTTGATGGCCAGCTGGCCCTGGTTGGTGGAGCCCAACCTCAAGGCCGGCATGCCCGCCCCCTTCACCGCCCGCGCCCCGAAGGCCGCCCGGGTAATAGACAGCACCGCCCTCGAGGAACGCCGCGAACAGATGCTGCACCGGACCACGGTGCAGGTGGTGGACCAAGAGCTCAGCAACAGCTTGATCACCCAGCTGGAAGCCAAGCTGCACACCGTGGAGCAGCTGGCCGCCCATACGCCTGTGCAGGTGCAAGCCATCAACCTCTCTCCCCAGGAGCGTCGATGGCTGCAGGGGCTTTCGCCCTTAGCCCTAAGCCAGTGGCAGCACGATGTGCTCCAAGCCCAGCGCCGGATGCTGAGCCAGGGCTTGACCTCCGGCCTGGCGGAGGGTCAGCTGCTGCAGGCGGCCACCTTGCAACTGGACAACCTGCCCGACCCCGGCCGCGAACTGGGGGCGCGGTTGTTGATGCAGACCCTGGCCGGCCACGCCAACCTGCGCAGCGATCCGGCCCTGAGCCAGCGGCGGATCGAAGCCCTGATCACCCAACAGGGCATCCCCACCATGGCCATCAATGCTGGGGATCTGATCACCCGCCAGGGCGAGGCGATCACCCCGCAGGCCTTTGATGTGCTCGATTACTTCGGCCTGGTGAACCGCCGGCCCAGGCCCTTGACCTGGCTGGCCCAATTCGTGCAGGCGATGGCGGTGTGTGGGGTGATGGTGGCGGCGCTGCGCCGCTGGCGCCCCTCCCTGGAGCCCCGCCAAAGCCTGCTGGCCCTGGGGGCCCTGGTGGTGGTGGGGGGTTTCAACCTCTGGTTGGGTCCCCTGGCAAGCCCCCTGGTGCTGCTGGTGCCCCCCACCCTGCTGCTGGCCCAGGGACTGGGCACGGCCTGCGGCCTCAGCTGGCTAGCGGCGGGCACCCTGCTGTGGCCATTGCCCATGGCGGGGTGGATGGGCACGCGCCTGCTGGTGGCCGCGGCCACGGGCTCCATCGCCGCCATCGCCGCCGGGCGGCAACGCAGCCGGGCCCAACTGCTGCAACTCGCCGTCCTGCTCCCCAGTGGAGCCCTGGTGGTGCAGTGGTTGATGCTCTTGGGCCACAGCCAGGCCCCCCAGGTGGATCTGTTCAGTGAGGCCCTGCTGCTGGGGGCCCTGCTGCTGGCTGGCCTGCTGGTCGCCCCCCTGGTGGAGACCTTTTTTGGCCTGCTGACACGGGCCCAGTTGCTCGAACTCGCCGATCTCGAACGCCCCCTGCTGCGGCGGCTGTCCTGCGAGGCCCCCGGCACCTTCGAGCACACCTTGATGATCGCGGGCTTGGCCGAAGAAGGGGCCCGCTCCATTGGCGCCGACGTCGATCTGGTGCGCACAGGAGCCCTGTACCACGATGTGGGCAAGCTCCATGGCCCCCAGTGGTTCATTGAGAACCAAGGCGATGGCGCCAATCCGCACGAAAGCCTCGACGATCCCTTTGCCAGCGCGGCCATCCTTCAGGCCCACGTGGATGAAGGCCTGAAATTGGCGCGGCGCTATCGGCTGCCCAAGCCCCTGGCCGATTTCATTCCCGAGCACCAGGGCACCTTGAAGATGGGGTATTTCCTGCATCAGGCCCGCGAGCGGCAGGCCTCGGTGGAGGAGGCCCGCTTCCGCTACCGGGGGCCCACCCCCTGCAGCCGGGAAACGGCAATCTTGATGCTGGCCGATGGCTGCGAAGCCGCCCTGCGCTCCCTACCGCCAGGCACCAGCGCCAGCGAAGCCCAGGCGATGGTGCGCCGGATTGTGGAAGCGCGCCAGGACGATGGCCAACTGGTGAACAGTGGCCTGGGACGGGCCGAACTCGAACTGTTGATCCGCTCCTTCGTGCGGGTGTGGAAACGGATGCGCCACCGCCGTATCCCCTATCCGATCCCGGCGCGCAAGGCATTTAGCGCTTAGCCAACCAGCTTCAGCGTCTCGCCAAAACTCGAGTGCAGCCGTAGCCGAGGGTGAAGGCGAGCAGCCCGCCCACCAAGCTCACCCCCAACACCGACAACGCAGCGGGCCACTCACCGCGGCCCCAGGCCCGGGCCAGTTCGAGCATCCAGGAGCTGAAGGTGGTGAGGGAGCCGCAGAAGCCAATGGCACCCACCAGCAGCAAGCGGGGCCTGGGGCTGGGGAGGCCAACCAGAACGCCGATCAGCAACGAGCCAAGCAGGTTGGCCAGCAGATCGGATTCGGCCGCGCCCCGCAGGCCCCCCACCCAGGTGTGGGCCAAAGTTTCCAGCCGCCAGCGCAACAGGGCGCCGGGGATGGCTCCTGCCGCGACCAGACCCAGTTCCAGGGCCTCCTGATTCCATCGCTGGCGCCCCATCAGCCCGCCCCCCCAATGGCCAGACCCAGCTCCATGGCCAACAGGCCCCCCAGCACCGAACTGGCCAGCAACCCAAAGGTTTCGCCCCAGGCCCGCTCGCGCAGCACGGCAAACACCTCGGCCATGAAGGTGGAAAAGGTGCTGAAGCTGCCAAGGAAACCCGTGCCCAGCAGCAACAACATCCGCGAGGACGCCTGGGCGCAGCTCTGCTCCAGGCTCACCAACAACCCCAGGGCAAAACAGGCAATCACATTGACCCCGAAGGTGCCCCAGTGCTTGCGAGGAATGATCGGCTCGAAATGGTTCACCACCCGAAACCGCAACCAGGCGCCCGGAACGGCTCCGATGGCCACCAGCAGGGCGTCGTTGCTCATGACCGGCGGGAACGCTCAGCTTTCCAGAATGCCAGCTGGGCGCGGATGCGCCGTTCCAACACAATGCTGGCCGGCACCAGCGTGATCGCATTGGCGGCGATCAAGGGGCCATCGTGGCTGAGCAGGCCGTAGATCCCCCAGAGGGTGATGCCGGCCGTGAACAGGCCGTACATGCGTAACGAGATCCCCGAGGTGTCTCCGCTGCGCAGGGTTTTCAGGGCCTGGGGGAAAAAACTCAAGGTGGTGAGGGTGGCCGCGCCGTAGCCCAACAGCCGCACCCCAGGGCTGACCAGCGGTGAGCCCATGGCCCCCAAGCAACGACCCTCAGCATGCAGTGCGCAACGACCAATGGCCAAACCGGCTGGTCGTCGGCAGGATCAAGACAACACCTGCAGCGCTTCGCCACTGCGCGGCCCCCTTCTGCCATGGCCCAAGCCCCAGACCGCTCCCAGAGCCCCGAGCGCCTCCAGAACCTGCCCGATCTGCCCGACTGGGCTCCCTGGGTCCAGGCCGGGCTCACCGCCCTCCTGGCCGTGCTGTTTTTGGTGATGGTGGGCAAGATGCGCCAGCAGAACAGCCACATCCGGGCGCTTCAAGAACGGGTGCAAGGCCTGGAAAACAGCCGAGCCCTCGACAAAACCAGTGGCCTCGAAGAGCAGGTGCGCTCCACCGCAGAACGGCTGCAGAGCGTGGAACGCACAACCGCCGCCCTGCAAACCCTCAGT
This sequence comes from uncultured Cyanobium sp., assembly GCA_964343525.1. Taxonomy (GTDB): domain Bacteria; phylum Cyanobacteriota; class Cyanobacteriia; order PCC-6307; family Cyanobiaceae; genus Cyanobium_A. The sequence goes on along the minus strand of CAYFKI010000091.1, from coordinate 744 downwards.
GCCGAAAACAAGCTGCTCAGTAGTGAACTGCGCCAGCTGCAGGCCAAATCCAGCAAAGCCAATCCCGACGATCTCCCCCAACCCCTACCGCCGATTAAGTAAGGCCTGATTAGCCCTTGACCGCATCCCCGCTTGCGCTGGGCAGGATGTAGCGCTGCAGGCCCACAAACACGAGCAGCACAGGCAAGATCGACACCACCGAGCCAGCCGCCACTAGGCGCCAGTCGAGCGAAAAACTGCTGGCCAGCTGCTGCAAACCCAGCGGCAAGGTGTAGAGCTTCGGATCATCAAGAATCACCAGGGGCCAGAGGAAATCACTCCAGGTGCCGATGAACACGAACATCGCCAGGGTGATCAAATCCGCCCGGGCGGCTGGAATCATCACGTTCCACCACTCGCCCAAGGGACTGCATCCATCACTGCGGGCCGCCTCTTCCAGTTCGACCGGCACCGCGAGAAAACTCTGCCGCAGCAAAAAAATGCCAAAGGCCGTAGCCGCCTGGGGAATGATCAGGGCCCACAGGGTGTTGCGCAGCCCGATTTGCACCATCAGCAAATAGAGCGGAATCATCACCACCTGAAACGGAATCAGGATCGTGGCCACCACCAGGGCCAACACCAGGCCCCGTCCCTTGAAACGCATGCGGGCCAACGGATAGGCCGCCAGTGAACAAAACAACAAATTGGCGATCACCGCCAGCCCACTCACAACGGTGCTGTTGAGCAGATAGGTGGCCATCGGGT
>CAYFKI010000090.1:0-5602 GCA_964343525.1 uncultured Cyanobium sp. | reverse complement strand
CCGCTCTCGACGATCGCCGCCAGCAGGTTGTGGGTGCCGTTGACGTTGTTGTCGACGGTGTAGCGCTTGGTGGCGCTGGATTTCATCGAGTAGGGGGCGGCCCGCTGTTCGGCGAAGTGCACCACCGCATCGGGGCGCTCCGCCAGCAGCAGATCGAGCAGGCGCTGGTATTCATGCGCGATGTCGAGCAGCTCGAAGCGCATCGGCTTGCCGCCGGTCTCCTCCCAGGCCCGCAACCGGTCGGGCATGGTGGCAATCGGCGTCAGCGATTCCACCGCCAGATCGATGTCGATCTTGCGGCGGCTGAGGTTGTCCACGATCAGCACGTCGTGGCCCTGGTCAGCCAGGTTCACCGCGCAGGGCCAGCCACAAAAGCCGTCGCCACCCAGAACGAACACCTTCATTGCGACACCATGCCCGGGTAGCTCCGGAGCGCAAGCTACTACAGGCGTTCAGCTGATTCGTGCGGCCAGCGCCACCAGCACGATCACCAGGGCAGCTCCCCCCAGCACCAGCGCTTTGCTGGTGGGGCCTGCGGATTCACCCGCTTCCATCACCACCATCTGGGGTTCCTTGGCAAAGGCATTCAGCCGGCCGCCGTCTTCTTCCGTGACCTGCATGGAGAAAGGTGTCGAGGTGTCGCGAGGTGGCCACCTTATGGAGAGCTTTTGGGCTGGCCTTCACCTCGGCACGGAACTTCATGGAAGCGCGCTGAGGCGCCCCTCAGCTGCCGACCTTGCCGCTGGTGGGGGAGCTGGGACTGGCCTCGGCCCGCATCGGCAGCCGGCCGGCCTTGAGGGCGCTGCGGCCAGCTTCTGCGGCTAAGGCCATGGCCCGTGCCATCGCTGGGGGATCGCCCGCCAGGGCGATGGCGCTGTTGATCAACAGGGCATCGGCGCCCATTTCCATGGCCTGGGCCGCTTCGCTGGGCACCCCGATGCCCGCATCCACCACCACCGGCACCCGGGCGTTTTCGATGATCAGGGCGATGTTGGCGGCATTGCGGATGCCCTGGCCGGAGCCGATCGGCGATCCCAGGGGCATCACGGTGGCGCAGCCCGCTTCCTCGAGCCGTTTGGCGAGCAAGGGATCGGCATTGATGTAGGGCAGCACGGTGAAGCCCTCTTTCACCAGGGTTTCGGCCGCCTCCAGGGTGCCGATCGGATCGGGCAGCAGGTGTCTGGAATCGGGGATCACCTCCAACTTCACGAAGGTGTTGTCCTCCTGGCCGGCGAGCTTGGCCAGTTCCCGGCCCAGGCGGGCCACCCGGATCGCTTCCTCGGCGGTGGCGCAGCCGGCGGTGTTGGGCAGCATCCAGATCCGCTGCCAATCAATGGCTTCCATCAGGCCCTCATGGCCGGCCGCCTGGCTTTGCACGCGCCGCACGGCCACGGTCACAATCTCGCAGTGGCTGGCTTCCAGGCTGGCCTGCATGGCCTGGAGGCTCGGGTATTTGCCGGTGCCGGTCATCAGCCGGCTGCGGAAGCTGCGCCCACCGATCCGGAGCAGATCCTGCGGGGGCTCCTCCGCCAGGGATGGGTTCTGCCATGGGGTGTTGGACACGGGAAGTCAGTCGCCTGCGTTGGTTCCGACTAGCCTCCCACCAGCGAAGCCCCTCTGTCGTGCCGTTTGCCCTGCCGGTGACCCCGTTGGTCGCTGCCCCCCTCTTGGCCAGTGCCCTCACGGCGGCCACCCCGGCAGCGGTGCCGCTGCCATCCAGTGATTTCGTGCCCTTCCAGGCACCGAAGGGGGCGGGCCCCAAGGTGGATCAGGCCATCGATGTGGAGCTGGGGCCGGTGCAGACCTTTGATCCGGTGGCCCGGGCCCAGGTGATTGCCACCGAGCTGCCGCGCCAGTGGCGGGGCACGTACCAGGCCTTTGGCGGCAGTGCGGCGGTGCCCGTGCAACTCAGCCTGGCTTCGGTGACCGCCGTGGGGGCGATGGTGGATCTGCGCGGCCAGCTCACGATCGCCGGCCAGCCCACCCCCTTCCAGGGCAATTTGAATGCCCAATCCGACCAGCTTGATCTGATCCCCCTGGCCAGCCGCCTGGGCGGCGGACTCAACCCGGGCGGCAGCTTCCAGGGGCTGCAGGGGCTGGAGCTCAGCGGTTGGAATGCCAACCGGCTCACGGATCTGGGCGGCAGGCTGGCCCTCGAACCCGTGGGTGCTGGAAGCGGCTCAGCAGCGCGGCCTGCAGCTGGCAAGGCGGTGCCGGTTCGGGGGCTCTGGTAGGGCTCTGGAGCTTTACCAGAGCTGTTTATTTGGTTGATGCCTGGCTCACGCCAGCCACACCAACGAGCAACTTGAGCCGCTTGCGGGCTGTTTTGTTGCCGCTATCGAGGGCCAGCACCTTTTCGTAGGTCTCTTTGGCTTCGTCCTGTTTGAGTTGTTTTTCCAGGGCGAAGGCCAGGTTGTTGAGGGCCACGGGGTAATCGGGCTTGGCCTCCAGGGCCAGCCGGTAGTGGCGGATGGCGGTTTTGTAGTTGTTCTGGGCGGCCAAGGCAAAGCCCAGGGCGTTCTGGATCAAGGCCTGGGCTTCGGCTGGGGCGTTGTCGGTTTCCGCCCGTTTCACCGCCAGCTTGAGGTTCTCGGCCGCCTGGCCATAGAGCCGTTTGCGCAATTGCACCGAGGCCAGCTCGTAGAGGGTGGCCGCATCGGCGGGGGCATTGCCGTCGGCGCGCTCGAGCTTGGCCAGGGTGACTTCATCACCGCGCACACGCAAAATCTGCCGGGCCACCACCACAGCGGCGGCGCCCAGCAGCACGATGAGACCAATCAGGTAGGCCTGGGGAAGGAGTTCGTCCAATGGGGCCTAGAACCGGTCGGAATGGATGGCGATCGAATTCAGCCTTTGGCGGCGCCCACCACGCTGGTGAAGCTGGCGGGATCCACCACAGCCAGCTGGGCCAGCATTTTGCGGTTGATGCGCACGTCCACTTTCTTGAGGCCACCCATCAGGCGGCTGTAGCTCACGCCATTGAGGCGGGCGGCGGCGTTGATCCGGGCAATCCACAGGCGACGGAAATCGCGCTTGCGGCGGCGACGGTCGCGGTAGGCATTGCAGAGGGCCTTCATCACCCGCTGGTTGGCGGTGCGGAAGAGGGAGCCGTTGCCGCCACGGAAGCCCCGGGCGAGACGCAGGATCTTGTTACGGCGTTTACGGGCAACGTTGCCCCTCTTGACGCGGGCCATGGCAGGGAATCAGATGGTGTTGAAAAAACTGTGAGGCGCCGGGAAGGCGCTTGCGCTGCGTGCTCAGGCGTAGGGGAGCATCGCGCTCACGTTGTCGGCGTCGCGCTCATCCACAACGGCCATGGTGCCCAGGTAGCGCTTGCGCTTGGGGCTCTTGTGGTCGAGCAGGTGGCTGCGGAAGGCCCGGCGGCGCAGGAACTTGCCAGTGCCGGTGGCCTTGAACCGCTTGGCGGCTGCTTTGCGGGTCTTGAGCTTCGGCATGTCTCCTGGCGCGGGCGCAAACAAGCAGAGTACGACGTGGGAGTGCCTTCCTCCAACACCCTCCCGCTTTGATGATGGCTTGGGCGCGGTCCTGTTTCCCCAGAGCGCTGGCCTCAGCAGCGATTTGGCTCGGAAGTGCCGGCCTGGCTAGCGGCTGCCGGGCCGATCCTCCAGTTACGGTTCTGCCCCCGCCGCCTCTTCCTCCATCTCCCCAGGTGGCTGCTTCGCCGCAGGCAGCCCTGTTGCATTGGCCCGTCTCGCCAGCGCCTGCGGTGTCGCCCCAGGCCCCGGTGCTGTGGGTGGCCCTGGCGGCCCATCTGCATCCGCCCGAGCCGCTGGTGTTGCGCAGCGCCCAGGGCAACCTGCGCTTGCTGGGCCCCGCCGGCCAGCAGCTCGAGGCCCCCGTGCTCAGCCTGCGCTGGCGCAGCCAGCCCCTGGCCCAGCCCTTGCTGATCAGCCGCCAGGTGCTGGGGCCTTTTGCCAGCTATGAGCGGGCTCAAGCGGTGGCCCAGCGCTGGCGCCAGCAGGGGGTCCAGGCGGTGGTGGCCCATCCGGCGGAGTGGGAGGTGTGGGCACCGGCCGGGGCGCCCAGTCTTCCGGGGGAGACGTCCAGACCGTGGCAGCAACGGCTCAGCGAGCGCCAGGTGTTGGTAGTGGCTGCTGGCGATCGGGCGCGGGAGTGGGTGCTGGAGCCCCAGGCGGGAGCGCAGCTGGAAGCACCGGGGGGCTTGCGCTGGCAGGGCGGCGTCTACCGGGGCCCCTTCCGCTTGCAAGGCGATGCCTACGGCAGCTGGAGCCTGGTGGAGGTGGTGCCGCTCGAGCGCTATTTGCTGGGGGTGGTGCCGTTTGAAATCGGGGCTGGGGCGCCTGCGGCCGCCCTGGAGGCCCAGGCGGTGCTGGCCCGCACCTGGGCCCTGCGCAACCAGGGGCGCTTTGCGGTGGATGGCTACCACCTCTGCGCCGATACCCAGTGCCAGGTGTACGGCGAGCCGGCGGCGGCCAGTGGGGCCGTGCGCCGCGCCGTGGAGGCCAGCCGCTCCCAGGTGCTCAGCTTCAACGGCCAACCGATCCACGCGGTGTATCACGCCAGCAATGGCGGTGTGTCGGCTGGCTACGAGGAGGTGTGGGGCGGTCCGCCCTGGCCCTACCTGCGCCCCGCCATCGATGCCCCGGCCTCGGGTTCTGGCTCCCTGGTGGCCCGGCTGCCCCTGCCCCTTTCGGCCGCTGGGGTGGCCGATCTGCTGGCCCATGGCGGCCAGGCCTATGGCAACGACCATCCCCGCTTTCGCTGGAGCCGCAGCTTGGATGCGGCCACCATCGCCCAGGCGGTGGCGTCCCAGGCGCCTGGCTTGGGGCTGCCCAGCTCGGTGACGGTGCTGGAGCGGGGAGCCAGTGGGCGGGTGCTGGCCTTGAAGATCCAGGGCCGGGGGCCAGCGTTGGTGCTGCGGCTCGATGCCATTCGCCGCACCCTGCGCCAACTGCCGAGCACGTTGTTTGTGGTGCGCCAACAGGCCCCGGGGCTGTGGCTATTCGAGGGCGGCGGCTTTGGCCATGGCGCCGGCCTCTCCCAGGCGGGAGCGATTGACCTGGCGTCCAGGGGCTGGAGCCGGCAGCAGATTCTTGAGCACTACTACCCCGGTACCGTCCTGCAGCCCTAGCCGGCTTGGCAGACCTGCGATGGGGGTTCCCCTTAGAGTTCGCCCACTTTCGGGAAGGCCATGGCTGCGGGCGGCCCTACCACGGATACGGCCCCCCAGCGTCGTCGCGCCAAGTCCGCCCTGTTTGCGATTGGCTGTGGTTGGGCAGGCCTGGCGCCCCACTGGCTGGATCCTTCCCTGTCTCTCATTCCCGCCATCACCCTGGCGGTGCTGCTCGGCGGCTACAGCGTGCGCAGTGTGCTGCTGCCCCTGTGCCGCCCGCCCCAGACCCATGGCCTGCGGTGGATGTGGTGGTGGCGGCCCGTGATGAGGAGGCGGTGATTGGCCGGCTCGTGGAACGGATCTCTGAGGTGCGCTACCCAGCTGGGTTGCTGACGCTGTGGGTGGTGGATGACGCCAGCAGCGACCGCACCCCGGCGGTGCTCGCTGAGCTGAAGGGCCGTTTCCCTTTCCTGCAGGTGCTCCGGCGCGAAAGCGAGGCCGGTGGCG
>CAYFKI010000089.1:0-5603 GCA_964343525.1 uncultured Cyanobium sp. | reverse complement strand
ACGGCTGCGTTTGGTGGATCCCGATGCTTCGCATCTGCTGGAGGCCCTGGCCTGAGCGCAATGGCTACCCACCCAGTAGCGATCCACCCCCCTGGCGTTGGATCATCACCACCCCTGGCCGTGGTGAACGGCCGGATTGCCCAGAGGGCCAGTTGGATCCCAGCGGCACGCGACGCAGCTGCTGGAAGGGTTGGTTGTTGCGGTCGCGCAGGGTAAAGGCTTGATATTCCTCGGCCCCCGCCTGCCGGGTGCCGTTGTCTTCGCCGGGGTGTTGCACCGCCAGAAACAGGGTGGTTTCGTCCTGGTCGAAGCAGGGCCCGCACAGCTCACACTCCATCGGTCCGCTGGCAAACAGCAACGCCTGTCCCGCTTGGGGGCCCCGCCGGGGCAGCACCCAGCAGGCGTTGTTGCCAAAGACGTCGAAGCTGGCGCTGGTGGTGTAGCGGTCGGTCACCAGCCAGATGTTGCCGCCCTGATCCACCGCCAGGTTGTCGGGGTTGGAGAAGCCCATCCCCCCCTGCCAGGGGGTGCCCCCGGTGGCCACCATGCGCCACCGGAAGGCTCCCCCCGGGGTTTTGGCCTGGGCCGGCCCATCGCTGAGGCGCATCACCCATCCGTAGGGCCAGCTGGTTTCCCCCTTGGGGCCCCGGAAGATGGCCGGATCTGCCCGCTCGCTGCCATCACTGCCCCCGGCCGTGAAACTGATCAACAGATCCCCCGTTGTGGGGTCGATGTCCGTGTCCTCGGGGCGGGCCGTGGGGGTGGCGCCGATGGCGTTGGCGGCCAGGTGGGCATCAATCAAGATCGCCCCCTGCTGGGCTTCCCCCACTCCGGGGTAGAGGTCGCCCAGGGTGGAAAAGAGGCGGCAGTAGTCGTTCACGGCGGCATCGCTCTCAAGGGCCATCGACCCCGCTTGGCTGCGGTCGCTGTTGGGCACCACCGCCGGCTGCGCTACCCCATCAACCGCCATGGCACTGGGGCGGTGGGGGTTGATGGCCGCACCCGGCTCCAGGGGTAGCCAACGCCCCTCGCCATCGCGGCTGAACTGGGCCACCTCCAGGCGCCCGTGCGCAAACAGCCTGGAATTGGCCGGATCCTGGGGATCCCCCACGGGCTCAGCACTCACAAAGCGGTAGAGGTGACCGCCGTGGCGGTCGCAGCCGGAGTACACCACCAGCGGTTCGCCCCGGCGCGCCCGCACCGCCACCGCCTCATGGCGGAACCGCCCCAGCCAGCTGTGCTTCACCGCCGCCTGATCGGGGCGGCGGGGATCCAGCTCCACCATCCAGCCGTATTTGTTGCCCGCCAACCCGAAGGGGTTGCCGAGCCCCTCCAGGCGCCGGCCATCAAAGCGAAAGGGCCGCCGCGCCGGCGACGGGGACGACCCATCGGCGTACACGGCCTCCACCACCTGCGTCTGGACGTTTTCTTCGGCTGAGAGCACCGTGCCCCAGGGTGTTTGCCCTCCGGCGCAGTTGGCGAAGCTGCCGATCACCGCATCCGCCAGGCCGTCGTCATACCCCTGCCGCTGCCGCCGGCGAAACACCGCCGCGGCGGGCCCACTCACCCGCAGGCGTTGCTCTCCGGCGCGCCAGCCGCTCAGGCCGGTGATGCGTCGATCCAGGCTGCCGTTCACCTTGCGCCAGCGGCCATCCCCCTGCCGTTGCAAGGTGGCCACGCCGATGCCTTGGTCGATGAGGGCGGCTTCCGCCACGCTCGTCACTAGGGGGCGTAGGGGATCGTTGGCCGCCAGTGCAGCCACATCCACCTCCCCTCCGCGGTGCTCCAGCTCCGCCTGAAGCTGTGCAAAGGGCAGGGTTTGGCCGACCACCTCGGCGTAGCCCTCGCACCACGGCCGGGCGCTGATGTATTCGAAATTGATGGTGAGCAGGGCTTGATCACCAGCCAAGGGTTGAAAGGCCAGGTAGTCGTTGTTGAAGCCCACCCGGCCGCCACCGAGACGATCGCCCCAGCTCAACAACAGTTCGGCGCGGTACCCCTTTGGCACCACCATCCTGTCTTCGAGCTCGATGCGCTTGTAGAGCTGTTGCTGTTGCGCTGCGCTGAGGCCATCGGTGGGCAGCGGAATGGGGCCCCGTAGGGGTGGAAAGGGGCGCCCATTCGCTGTCGGCCGGCCGGCACCCCGCCGCCCCTGCGCCAGCGCTGGTGCGGTGGTGGCCCCCAGGGAGAGGCCCAACAGGTGGATGAGCAGGCTGCGGCGATTCATGGCTGCTCCAGGCAGGCGTGTGGTGGCGTGGGGGTGAGCAGCGCCATTCGGCTGCTCTGCAGGGGGTTGAGGTTGTCGTCGCTCACCAGCAGCAGGCTGATGCCGCCATGGGGTTGGGGTGGCCCGAAGCTCAATCCCTCCCAGTTTTCAGGGGTGAGCCCAGTGCTCTGCAGATTCCAAAGTTGGAGGGGCATGGCCACCACCCCCGGTTGCGGCAGCGCATACAGGGCGAGGTGGTTGTCCCACTGCTGGGGGGGTGTGAAGCGCCGCAGCAGGGCGAGCACTGTGGTGGTTTTTCCGGGTGTGCGGGGCAGGGCCAGCAGATCGGTGAGGCTCCAGGGGCCAGCCCCATCGGAGGGTTCGGGCAGCTGCAGCCACCCCTGGGGACTGGCCTGGGGCGCTGCGCTGGTGGTGCCGCCGGCTGGCCACCACCAGCGCAACAGCCGCACCTGGTTGGAGGGATCCTGCAGCAGGGGGCGCTCCGCCGCCATCAACAGCTGCAGGGGATCGCCTGCGCCACCCAGCCGCGTGAGCGATTCGGGCCCAGCGTTGCTGGCCAGGCCCAGGCCCGGACCCGCCTGCCACTCCGCGGGGAGGGGAATGGTCTGGAGGGTGCGGCCATCGTTGCGGTTTACCCGCAGCAACAGCGCCGGCCGCTCAGCCGTTCGCCGCCCTTCACTGGCCACCCACAGCTGCTGCGTGGTGAGCACCAGCCCTTCCCCATCCAGGGCATCGCTGCCATGGGCTGTGATGGGGCGCTGCAGCAGCAGCTGTGGTGTGCCCCCGGGGGCGGGCCATCCCCACTGGCTGAGCTCCGGTTGCGGCAGATCACTGAGCAGCCAAATTCGACGCTCGAGCGGTTCATAGGCGATGGCGGAGAAGCCCCCAATGGCCTCCCCTGCTGCCCCCTGCCGCGTGAGGGCATGCTCCCAGTGCAGCTGCCAGCCCTGCACCGGTGCGCAGCCGTGGGCCGCCGGAGCCTGGGCCCCGATCAGGGCCATGCCGACCCATCCACCCAGTAGCAGAGCCTTTAGGGATGGCATGGCACCACACGGCAGTCGATGCGGTAGCGCTGCAGCTCCTGCATCAGCAGCTCAGCCAGGTCGTGGTCGAGGGGATCGCTGTGGTGCCATTCGCCATCCAACCACTCCTGCAGCCGCCCGGGGGGAAGCCCCAGAAAGCGGGCCAGGGCTTGCTGCACCACAAATCCATCCTGGCGACCCGTGTTGACCCGTAGCTCCACGCGCCATGCCGGGGGGGCCTCTCGCCCCGCCTCCACACGGCGCAGGCTCTCGAGATCCGCCAGCACCGTGAGCTCATCGCCGGCATGCACCTGCCATTCCAGCGGTGGTATGGCGGTGAGTTGGCCACTGCGATGGCGTAGCAGCGTGAGCACGTTGAGGTTGTAGCCATTCTCCAATCGGGCCACGGTCATCCCGGTGAGGGGATCGCCGGCGCTCAGCTGGTAGCGCACCACCAGCCGGTTCACACCCCGCACCCGCACCACCCGCTCCACCCGTTCGCCGAAGGCGGTGGCCACCACCGCGTCGGCGGCGATGTCCATGCCAGAGATCACGCCGATGCCCCCGAGCAGGGTGCCCAGTTGGTCGCTGGCGGCCATGGCATGGGCCAGCACGGCTAGCCGTGCCCGTGGCTGGTGCTGCTGCACCTCGAGCACCATTTGCATGTTGGTGAGCAGGTTGTTCGACAACGCGGCGATGCCCACCAGGTCGGTGTGGCGCAGGCTGCGCAGCCGCTGGCGCACGCCGGCCATGCCGTCCTGCAATCCGCAGCACTGCACCCCGATGGCTTCGGGGCCCAGCAGGGCGGTGAGGGGTTCGGCGATCTCGCCAGGCTCCAGCAGCAACACCTGGCGGCTGCCGCGCCTTGGCCGTTGCGGCCGTTGCAGCCCCAACCGGTTGGAGAGCAGTTGCTCGAGGATCACCGCCACCAGGAAGGAGGTGAGCACGGTGCCCAGCAGGGAGTAGATCAGCCCAACGCTGAGTTGCAAATCCGTGGCTTGCTTCAGCAGGTTGAGGGGGTCGATGTAGTCCCCCTTGAGCAACGCCAGGGTCACCATCAGGCCGCCCTGCCAACGCCCCCCTTCGCTAAACAGCACCACCCCCATCCCCAGGCTCGCGAGCAACAGTGCAATCGCCCACACCACGGGGCGGCTGTAGGAGCGTTGGCGGAGCCACCCCCAGCCCTCCCAGCGCTGCAGGCTTTGCCAGCGCCATGGCTCCATGCGCCGTGAGCTGCTCTTGGCATGGCCCGGGCGATGGCGCAGGGCGATGTGCAACCCATCAATGGCCGGGTCGCGGCTGCGCAACGGGCGCTGATGGCTCGCGCGGGCATCCTCCGGCCCTTCCCTCAGAACAACGCTGCTGTTGCCCGCCGCCGCGGTGAGTTGGATCACGGCGGCATCGGGATGCAGGGCTGCTGATAGAGCGGCAACCGTGAGCATCAGCGGGTTGACCACGGCGAGTTTGGGGAGCCGTTCCTCCAGCAGTTGCCCCAGGCCCTGTTCTTGGCCGCTGGCCCGCACCACCAATTCCGCATCTGGGTTGAGCAGCCTCACCTGCAGCGCCGCCTCCAGATTCACTTGGCTGTCCTGGCTGAGCAGCAGCACCGCACGGCAGCGCTCCACACCCGCCCGCCGCAGCACGGCGGCTTGCCGCATGTCCCCCAGCACGATGCGACCCTGCACATCGTGCTCCAGTTCAGGGCTGCGCCATTGCGGCGGATGCAGATCCAAGCCGGTGAGCGGAACCCCGAACCCCTGCAAGCGCTCCAGGCATGCCTGCCCCAGGGCACCGAGGCCACAGATCAGCAGGCCGTCGTCGGCCTGATCACGGATGCCGCTCGCGGTGTGACCGTCCACTGCCTTGACCGTAGGCACCAAGGCTGGGGCTGTCCTTCACCGTTCCTTCATCGAAGCGGTTCAGCATGGCGGCAGCACTTGGTTCGCCATGGACATTTCGGCCCTGCACACCATCCAGGCCCTTGCCGGCAGCATTGCGGTGCGCCGCCTTCAGCCCCTGCAGGTGTTGTATGAGGCCGGCACCCCGGGCGACAGCATTTTTTGCATCCTCTCGGGATCGATCGAACTCACCTGGGAGGGCGGCGGCCGGGAGTGCTTTGAGCCGGGGCAAGTGTTCGGTGTGGGTGCCCTGGTGACCCCAGACCACCGCCGCCATGCCACCGCCTGTGCTTTGGAACTGAGCGAGGTGCTGGAGATGAACCGCGAGGAATTCCTCTTCGCCGTTCAGGAATCGCCGATGTTTGCTGTGGAGCTGCTGGCCTCCCTGGAGCAGCGGCTGCGGGCCAGCGAGCAGATCAACCCCGAGCCCTAGCGCCGGCTGCCGGTCCAGTCTTC
>CAYFKI010000088.1:0-5631 GCA_964343525.1 uncultured Cyanobium sp. | reverse complement strand
CGCCATGGGACGCGCGCCTTCCTTCCCCATGTGACGCTCTGCTCCGGACAAGCGGTCAACGACGCATCAGCCCTGAACGAGCTTGCAACCCGCTGGCGCCCCCAACAACTCAAGGTGGAAGGGCTGCACTGGGGAGATGACGCCTTCACCTGTTGCTATCTGCGGCTGTGCCCATCGCCAGGGGCCGACTTCATCGCCGAGGCCCAGCAAGCCTTTGCCAACAGCCATCCGCCCGCCGTTGGCCTCCATCTGAGCCTGCTGTATGCCATTCCCGCCCCAGACGTTCCTTTCGCCCCTAGTCCTGGCGTCGCCATCAACCGCCCGGCCCTGGCAGAAGAACTCCAATCCCAGCTCCCATGGCTACAAACACGCCATCCCGATCCCAACGTCGACCCCATCACGCTCAGCTTTGATCGCCTCGCCCTCGTGCAACCCGGCCGTGGGGGCTGGCGCGATGGCTGGCCCTGGAAGGTGATCGCCACCGAAGCGCTGGTGGGCCGTTAAAAAGCCGGTCCCACAAGGTGGAACCGGCTCATCCATCAACATTCCGAAATTCATCCAGGAGTGAAGCGGCTGACCAAGGCACCTGGGGCCGAGGGATCCAGGTGACGGGCTTGGAACTCACGGGGCACCTAGGGCGGTGCAATTGGAGTGTCGACTGACTTGACGTACAGATTGCGCTGACACGTCAGGCAATGGGGCCTCAGACAGTGTCACGTGATGGTGTCGCGTCAGACGACAAGCCCACAGATTCAGTGGAGACTGTTGGAGCAGGGGCCAGAAGTCAGCGATCTAGCGGGTCTGATTGGGTGGCGTGTCGTCCATCGGGCGCCTCCTGTTTGGTGAGCTCACTCTGATCCGCCCCCACCACCGGAGCAATCAGCAATCTCACTCATTCCTGCGAACCCTCCCCCATCACCCCAGGCGGCTGCCATGAACGCCACCCCAGCCGAACGCCCCCGCGGTGCAGGCCAACTGCTCGCGATCCTGGGCCTGGGCTTTGGCCTGGCTGGCGCCGTTGGCGGCTCGATCGGGGCCGGCATCCTGCGCACCCCGGGCCTGGTGGCCGCGCAATTGGGCAGCGCCCCGCTGGTGATGGCGGCCTGGATCCTCGGTGGTGTGATCGTGCTGCTGGGGGCCATCGCCGTGGCCGAACTGGGGGCCGCCCTGCCAGAGGCCGGCGGCTGGACCGTGTATGCCCGCCGGGCCCTGGGGGATCAGGCGGGCCTGGCCGTTGGCTGGATTGATTGGCTCGGCCACTGCGTCGGCCTGGCCTGGGTGGCCGTCACCATCGGCACCTACACCCTGGCGCTGTTTCCAGCGCTTCCCTTGAGCGGCTCCACGATCGCCCTCTTGGTATTGCTGCTGTTCGCCCTGATCCAGTTGGCGGGCCTGAGGGCCGGCAGCCTCAGCCAACAGCTGCTCAGCCTGGTGAAAGCGCTGGCCTTTCTCGCCTTGATCGCCGCCTGCCTGCTGTGGGCCCCAGCCCATGGCCCCGAGGACGTCGCCACTGGCCTTGGCGGTGTAGGCCTTGGCGGGCCAGAGCTCTCAAGCGGTGCTGGGATCAAAGCCCTGGCCTTGGCATCGGTGCTGGCACTCCAGGCCGTGGTGACCACCTACGACGGCTGGCAAAGCCCGATCTATTTCGCCGAGGAATTCTCCGAACCCAGCCGCGATCTGCCCCGCTCGATGATCGGCGGCACCCTGCTCGTGATTGGCCTGGTGCTGCTGGTGAACCTGGCCCTGCTGCGGGTGTTGCCGATGGCGGAGCTGGCCAGTTCCAACCTGCCCCTAGCCAACGCGGCCGAACGTCTCTTGGGCCCGATCGGCGGCCAGGTGATCCTGGTGCTGGCGCTGATCTGCTCGCTGGGGCTGGTGAACACCTCGATCATGTGTGCGCCCCGCGTGCTCTATGGCCTCAGCCGCGATGCGCTGTTGCCGCCCCTGTTCAACCAGGCCGGCGCCAATGGCACGCCCACCAACGCCTTGGCCGTCACCACCATCGCCAGCTTGCTGCTGGTGTTCGCCGATTTCGAGCGGCTGCTTGGGGTGGCGTCGTTGCTGTATGTGCTGCTGTATCTCCTGGGCATGGTGTGCCTGCTGGTGCTGCGCTGGCGGGAGCCGGATCTGCCCCGCCCCTTTCAACTGCCCGGAACGGCCGGGGCCGCCGCCGTGGTGGGACTGGTGTCGATGGGCTACCTGGTGGGAGCCGTTCTGGGGGATACGTCGAACAGCCTGCTGGCCCTCGCCCTGATGGCCACCAGCCTGCCGCTGCACTGGGCCCACCAGGCCTGGAGCAGGCGACAGCCGCCTTTTGAGGGTTAGAGTCCTCTTAACACTTCGTTACGGCTCGCCGTTTCACTGCCATGGAAAGCGATTACACGGCCGCCATTACCGGTTTGATCGTGGTGGGCCTGGCCCTCACCGCCATGGTGGGCTTCGTGCTCACCCGCCCCAGCGATCTGGGCTCTGCTGAGTGATCCGCTGCGTGAATGGCTTGTGATCGGAGGGCTTCACATCCCCCGATCCCTGCCACCCTGTTCCCAAGACCCCACCTTGAGCCAGCCAGGCTGAACCACCCCATCCGTACCCATGAAAAACGTCAGCGTTGCGGAAATGGTGCTCAAATCGGCCGCCAGCTTTGCCGCCGTTTCCGGGGTGGTGGCGCTGTTGATCTGGGTGACCTGGGTGATGCTGGATATCAAGGGCTTGCAATCGGGATTCACCCTGCCGTGAGCCGCTGGCCCCTGCCACAGATTCACTGCCGCCTCACTGGATCCATTGGGGCTGCAGCGTTGCTGTGCAGCGCCTGCGGTACGGCCACCACCGGCCTGGATGAGCGCTGCGCTGACCTGGCCGCCACTGGCTACAACCAACCGGCCCAGATCCAGGCCCTGCTCCAGGCCGCCAAACAACCCACCACCGGTGACCCCGCAGCCCAGCGCAAGCGAGCCAAAGCGTTCTGCGAGCAACTCGGCAGCGGCAACCTGGCCAAACCATGAGGCGCCCGTCCGCCCTGGCTCTGGTTTGCCTGGGCACGGCGTGGTTAACCAGCGCAATCCCCACAGCTGCTGCACCAGCCAGCCCGGCTCCTGCACCCGCCACCCAAGCACCGGCCGCAGCACCAGCCCAAGCAGCGCCGCTCACGCTCACCATCGACGATCTGGCCGGACCCCAGGGACCCGGCTCACCGACGCCCAAGCACCGCCACTGGAAGGTGGAACCCGGCTACGGCTGGTGGGGACCCGGCGATGGATTTGACGACGGATTCGGGCCAGGTTGGCTTTGGTGAATCAGATTGGGATGGAATCCTGAGATGGAGCTGGCCATGGGTCGTCGTTTGGTTGCCACGTTGGTCAGTGCTGGGCTTGGCGGTGTCACAGCCCTCGCCACCCTGCCGGCCCAGGCCTACTGGTATGGCTACGGCTGGGGCTGGCAAAACCCCCGTGGCTGCTGGGGTGGGCCCTGCTGGAATCGCCCCGTGGTGGTGGAGCCGGCCCCTGTGGTGATTAGCCCCAACGCCCCGGTGCCGGTGGTAACACCGGGCCAACCGCCGATCAGCAACCCCGGTGGAGCCATTGCCGTGCGCAATGTCTGCATCGCCTCGGTGATCATGCGCACCGGGCCCAGCGTGGCCTATGCGCCGGTGGAAGTGCTCACCAGTGGCACCACCGTGCAGGTGATCAATTCCCTGCTCAATCCAGCCGGGTACGAATGGAGCCTGGTGCAGGTGGGCAGCGTGAGTGGCTACGTGCCCGTGGGCTCGATCTGTCTCTAAAGCCTGGGCACCTCAACAGCCGCTGGGCTGCTGGGGCTCACGATCCGATCCACCGCCGGCCGTTGCAATTCCCGCTCCAGCTGGGTGATGCGCATCTCGCGCAAACAGAACTTGCAGCCCCCGGTGGTCTGGAGATGCTTTTCCGGCGTGATGCTGATCTCCCGCACCGGATGCAGCTTGCATTTGATCTTGATCGGCGACTTGTAGCTCCGGTAGACGATCGCGCCGTAGTCGTACTTATCGCCAAAACGCGAGTGGGCCCGCTCTAAAAACTGATCGAGGCTGATTGGATTGCCCATTCCAAAAAACCAGGAACATCAGCGGCAACGTGTGCCGCTCCAAGGGATTTGACCGAAAACCCTAAGGGAGAACACCCCACTCCCGCGATGCCCCGGTTTTTTGTTCACAACGGGAGAAAAACCGTTGATTGCTAGCAGCCCCTGGGGCCCCTACCTACGGTGCACTCGAGAGCCAACAAGGGAGTGGTGATCAGCAGGGAGCAATCCCTGCTTTTTTCTGGACCTACGCCCCGTGGGGACTTACGCCCGCGCCCCGAGCCCCCGCACATAGGCCTCCAGCGAGCCCACATTCACCCAGCCCGTGGCGATCAGCTTGGTGTGTTCCTGGCTGACGCGACCCCGGTGCACGTGGGACATGCCAGCGGGAAAAATCGCCATCTGGCCCGCCACCGCCTCCACGTGATGGCCTTGCCAGAGGAATTCGGTGCCGGCGTTGTCCACGCTGTTGCAGTACAAAATCCAGGCCAACACCCGCTTGATGGGCTCGGTGGCGTCATCGGCGGTGGTCCAATCGCAATGCCAGGCCTTGAAGCCTTCCCCCGGCAGGTAGCGCTGCAGATTGAAAAGCGGATTCACAAACAGCGAGCGTTCCGGGCACACCTGCAAAAACTGCGGCCGATCCCCCAGGTACTGCTTCAAGCAACGCGACACCGCCAACATGATCGCGTCGCTGAGCCCATGGGCCTCGGGGTCACTGCGATCCAGCCAAACCAGCGAGATATCCGTCGACACCTTGTCGGCAGTCTCGGGATTGGCAGCCGCTGCACCACCACCAAAACTCACGCCAGAGGTGTGCAGATCACTGCGCCGGTCAAAGAACTCGCCAACCCGCTCGGCGAGTTGCACCAAGGTGTCGTCCTGGTATGTGGCGATCAGTTGCATCGGCGCTGCCTCCCCCCTGCATGGTGCAACCTAGGCAGCCATCGCGGCAGCTCCCGGCTCCATGGTTCCTGACAACCCCAAGCGTCCACCCTGGCTCAACTGGGTGTTCCTGCTGATCTTCCTGTGGAGCAGCTACCAGCTGGCGGGCTTCTGGTTTGAGCGGCTGCACGCCGGCTAGGGATAACAGTTGGGCACGAAAAATTGCTCACCCAACGGCGGCCTGGCGATCGGTTCGGCCTGCGGGCGCGGCGGCAAGGTGATGGCGGGGGGTGTCATGTCCTCGTAGGGCACCTTGCTCAGCAGGTGGCGGATGCAGTTGAGGCGGGCACGGCGCTTGTGATCGGCCTCCACGGTGAACCAGGGCGCCTCGGGAATGTTGGTGTGGGCCAGCATCTGGTCTTTGGCAAACGAAAACTCCTGCCAGCGGTTACGGGCCTCCAGATCCATCGGGCTCAGCTTCCAGCGCCGGGTGGGGTCATCGATGCGGGATTGGAAGCGGCGCTCCTGCTCGGTGTCACTCACCGAGAACCAATACTTGAGCACCACAATCCCGGCGCGCACCAGCATCCGCTCGAATTCCGGGCAGGACTGCATAAATTCCTCCACCTCCTTGGGGGTGCAGAAGCCCATCACCCGCTCCACACCGGCGCGGTTGTACCAGCTGCGATCAAA
>CAYFKI010000087.1:0-5683 GCA_964343525.1 uncultured Cyanobium sp. | reverse complement strand
AGCCCAGCGTGTCCTTGAGCTCACGCACCACCTGCAGCTGGCCGTAGTAGTAGTTCGCCCGGGAGCGACGGTCGGGGTCTTCCAGGCTGTCGAGGGCATCAAACCCCAGGCTCTGCCAGAGCTCATGGCCGCAGGCCCGGTTGACTTCATCAATGGCCTCACTCTCGAGATTGGCCAGCCGGCGCTGCAGGTTCTTGATCTGGGCAACCGACACAGCGAACGCATCAACTACGGCAATAGTACAGACGCACCACCGCCCGTGACAAGGGCTCAGAACGGCAGTTTTTTCTTGGCGTCCTTGTCGAGGTCGGCTTCCATCTCCCGCAGCCGCTTGAGGATCGTGTCGTAGTACTCCCGGAGGTAGGCCTCCAGGCCCGTGGTGTCGGCCGGATCGAGGCCAAAGGCTTCATAGCTGGCCTCCATCGGGGCATCCAGGCGCTTGCCGCCGCCCGTTACCGACTCAAAGCTGAGGCGCTCGGCCACATTCAAGCTGGCTTCAAAAAAGCTGGTCACACCGCGCATGGCCGCCAGCAGGGCGGGCGGCACCCGAAACACCCGGGCGTCTTTTCCGGTGAAGCGCTCGCACAGCTGGGTGATTTCCCCGGTGGTCCAGGCCCGGGGTCCCACCACGGGGAAGGACTGGCGCACGGTGGCGGGATGGTCGAGGGCCGCCACGGCAAAGCGGGCCACGTCCTGGGTGTTCATGTAGGCGATCGGCGTGGGTGAGCCGCTGACCCATACCGTTTGACTTTCCAGAACCGGGATGGCGAACTGGCTGATCAACCCCTGCATGAAGGCCACGCCCCGCAGGATTGTGTAATCAAAATCCGAGGCTTGAAGCCAGTCTTCGGTGCACGCCTTGATGTCCATCAAGGGCACATCGCGGTGCTTCTCGGCATCCAACAGCGAATGGAACACCAGCCGCTTCACGCCCGCCTGCTGACAGGCGGCAAAGAGGTTTTGCTTGCCCTGCCAATCAATGGCGTAAGAGCTGCCGGGGTCGGTGGCGCGAGCTGTGGCCGCATCGATCACCGCCTCCTGGCCCTCTAGGGCATAGGCCAGGCTGTCGGGCTCCAGCAGGTCACCCCGGGTGAGCTCACAGCCCCATTCCTGCAAAAAGGCCGCTTTCCGGGGCGAGCGCACCACGCAGCGCACCTGGTGACCAGCATCCAGGGCACGGCGGGCAATTTGGCGGCCCAGGGTTCCCGTACCACCGACAACCAGAACCTGCATGCCCTTCGCTCAAGCGGGCCCGAGCCTAGGGGCGCGTGAGGACCAGCAGCGAGCGATCAGTCGTTGTCGGCGAATTTGAGCAGCAGGGCTCCGCCCGCCAGGCCCAAGGGAATCAACACCCAGAAGACGGCGGCGATACCGAAGATTTCAGAGGCCATGGACGCGCACCAAGCGGGCTGTTGGGATCACCTTATTTAGCAGTTGCGCCGGCCCGATCGGCCAATTCCCTGGCGGTTTGCAAGATCACAGGCCAGGGAGCATCACTGCGCACCTGGCCGGCCATCACCCCGCTGGCCCAGGCCTGATGGCCCTGGCAGCGCAAGGACGCCACCAAATCCCCAAGCGGCGGTGGGCCCGTTTGCAGCCTGCGGGCCAGCTCCGCGGTGGGCCAGCAGCGGGCCAGGCAACCAGGATCTCCTGCCAAAGCTTGCAGCAGCTTGCGGGACGGGCGCGCCAGCAGCCGTTCTGCCCCTCGTCCATCGGCTTCTGCTTCATGGCGTTCTCCTCCATCCGCCATCGCCCCCATCTGCTCCAGGAGGCTCGGCTGCTGCAGGGGACCGATCCACAGCGGTCCACTGATCGCGAGCGGGGATGGCTCATCAGCCCCACAGGCACACCGCTGCCATTGACGCAGCCGCAACAAGCTCTGCACCTGCTGCTCACCACAGCCGTGGCAGAGGGCCACCAGACCCAGCTGCCCCTCCTGGTGGGATGGCATCTGGCGCAGCAATCGCACGGCCGTGCGGAAAGTGCGCCCCTCGCTAAAGCTGAACAGGGGTTCCACCCCCCGCCCCATCGCCCAAGCGGTGCGGGCCACCACCCCCAGTTGCAGCCGCAGGGCCAACTCCCAACTGGCGGGATGGGATCGAGCCGCCGCACCCCAATGGCGAAGTGCGGCAGGGCGGTCGTGGCCCGTGGGCGATCGACCATCGGTGCTCGCCAGATAGAGCACCCCGTCAAAGCTCACGGCCTCCAGGGCCATCGGCACCAGGGCCGTGGGGCAACCGAAGGCATCGAGATCCACCAGGGAAAACCGCTGCTGGCGCTGAAAGCAATCGGCCAGGAGCTGCTGGGCCGTGTGGGCCGTGATGCGCAGCTGCCGCGCTGCCAAGGGCTCGAGGTTGGCCTGGAGCAGGGGCAGGCGCTCCGCATCAGCGTCATTGGCCCAGATGGCATCAGCCCCAGCCTCCAGCCCGTAGCGCAGGGCCCGGATGCCGCAACCTGCCATCAGATCGAGCACCTGCAGGGGCCCCTGGGCCGCCAGGGTGCGCGCGAGCAGCACCCCAAGATCCCGCGACGGGCGCGAGGCGGCCCGAAAAAAACCGCTGCCCAACTGCAACCGGGCGGCCCCTTCGCAATAGTGATCGCCGGTGGTAAGACGCAGGGGTGCAACCGTGGTGGATGCCATCACCCAGCCTGATACCCAGCCGAGCACCCAACCAGACACCCTGCCCACCCACGGCATCGACTGGGGATATCACGGCCAATGGCATTGGCAGGGCCAGAGCTGCCACTGGCGCAGGCTGGGGAATCCGGACCATCCCGCCCTGGTGCTACTGCATGGCTTTGGGGCCGGCAGCGGCCACTGGCGCCACAACGCCAGCGAACTCGCCGCAGGCGGCTGGTGCATCTACAGCCTCGATCTGGTGGGTTTCGGAGCCTCCAGCCAGCCAGCCCTTTGGCTCGATAACCGCCTGTGGGCCAGGCAGGTACAGGGGTTTCTCGAGCAGGTGGTGCAACAACAAGCGGTGGTGGTGGGCCATTCGCTTGGCGGGCTGGTGGCCTTGAGTGCGGCGGTGTTTTTTCCCCAGTGGGTGCGGGCCGTGGTGGCAGCCCCCCTGCCGGATCCCACCCTGGTGATGGCCAAGCACGCGCGGTCCCCCAGGCGCAGACCCTGGCGACGGCGGCTCAAGCGCTGGATCGTGATCCTGCTCTGCCGGCTGTTGCCCCTGGAGCTGGTGGTGCCCCTGCTCGCCCACTCGCCCCTGTTGGATCTGGGCATTCAGAGCGCCTATGCCACCCCCGTGGTCGGCGATCAGGAGCTGCATCGCCTGATTGCCAAACCGGCTCGCCGGCCTGGTGCGGTGCGGGCCCTGCGGGCGATGAGTGTGGCCATGGCCCTGCGGCCCCATGGAGCCACGGCGCCAGCCCTGCTCCAGCGCCTGGGGCGTCCGCTGCTGCTGATCTGGGGACGCAGCGACCAATTGGTGCCCCTGCAGGTGGCCGATCAGGCGCGCAGGGTGCGGCCAGAGCTACCGCTGGTGGTGCTCGACCACAGCGGCCACTGCCCCCACGATGAAGTGCCTGGGGCCTTCAATGCGGCGCTGCTGGAGTGGTTGAAGCCCCTGCATAATCAAGGCATGCCGCAGCCCGGGCTCCCCCGCAGATGAAGCACACCCTTTCGGTGCTGGTCGAAGACCAATCGGGTGCCCTGAGCCGCATCTCAGGTCTGTTTGCCCGGCGAGGTTTCAACATTGAAAGTCTGGCCGTCGGTCCCGCGGAGAAATCCGGGATGTCGCGCCTCACGATGGTCGTGGCCGGCGACGACCACACCCTCGAGCAGATGACCAAGCAGCTCGACAAGCTGATCAACGTGCTGGGGGTGGTTGATCTCTCCACCATCCCGGCGGTTGAGCGGGAACTGATGCTGCTCAAGGTGGCGGCTCCAGCTGAAACCCGCAGCGCCATCCTCGATTTGGCCCAGGTATTCCGCGCCAACGTGGTGGATGTGGCCGACCACGCCCTCACCCTGGAGGTGGTGGGCGATCCCGGCAAGCTGGTGGCCCTTGAGCAGGTGATGGAGTCCTACGGGATCCTGGAAATTGCCCGCACGGGCCGCATCTCCCTGGAGCGGGCCTCCGGGGTCAATACGGCCTATCTCAAAACCACCGACCTCGAGAAACGCGTGCCGGCCTAGGGCTTGCCCTGCACCAGGGTGCCGCCGGCCATCAGCTTGGCGGTGGTGATTTTGTCGCCCTGCTGAATCTTGTCGATCACGTCCATCCCCTTGGTGACGCGACCAAACACGGCATAGCGGCCATCCAGCTCAGGCAAGGCCTGCAGGGCCACATAGAACTGGGCACTGGCCGAATTGGGATCGGCCGAGCGCGCCATCGCCACGGCTCCGCGTTGGTGGGCCAGGGCTAAATCACGCGTGATGCCAGGGGTCGTCACCGGCTCTCCATAGCGGGGCTCCGCTTCGCCAGCGCGCTTGATCTCGAGGGGAATCTTGCGGGTTTCGCCGGTGGCGGGATCCACGTAATCCCCCATGCCGTACTGGGTCACGGGCACCTTGGGATCGGCGCTGGCGGGGTCACCGCCTTGCACCACAAAGGGCACGGGGTCGCGCACCACCCGGTGGAACACCGTGCCGTTGTAGACGCCGCGTTTGACCAGATCCACAAAGTTGCCGGCGGTGAGCGGCGCTGCCGCGCCATCCACCTGAATGTCGACGATGCCTTTGCTCGTGACCAATTCAACCGTGGCCGTGCCCTTCAGACAGGGCGTGCTGGTGGCGCTGCAGCCCAGGGCTCTGGAGGGATTGTCGGCTGCGCAGCCAGCCAGGGTGAGAGGGGAGAGCAACAACAGCCCACCCAGAACAACGCGTGCGATCAAGGCCCGCATCAGACGCCCTCCAGGGGAACACCCAGGAAGCGGGCCAACTGGGCGCCAGAGAGCTCCAGATCTGCCAGGGGCATTGGCTCGCCCACGCGGGTGAGGGGCATGTCACGGCGGCCCTGAACTTTTAAAGAAATGCGGCGGCGGGGGCTGAGGCCATCGCGCACCTCCACCTTCACCGCCTGAATGTCCCGCAGGGGAATCTCCACGGCAATCCGCTGGCGGAAACCCTGGCGACTGATGGTGGCCGTGCCAGCAGGGCGATCAAAGCGGTTGGAGCCGGCGCCCACGTCGATGGCAATCACCGCCCACAGGTAGGTGGCCAGCAGCACCGCAGCCAGGCCATAGAGCCCCATGACCAGGCCCTGGGGAACCAAAGCCAATTCAGCTGGGTGGCCAATCGGCAGCAAATCCGTGCCCAAAAAGCTGGAGGCACTGGTCAGCAGGAAACCCAGGCCGCCGGTGCTCACCAGGGAGGCCACCACCACGTTGGACGAACGGCGGGAACCCAGCACCGACTGAACCATCACCTCATCGGCGGGGGCATCAACCGCAGGGGGCGTGGCGGCAGTACTGGCCATCGGCGCAGGGGGTGCAGGAGCCGGTCATCTTCGCGTGCCATCCCGCAGTGGTGACGGCAAATCCGAAGAAATACCTAAACAGCAATCCAGCCCAGGGATTTCAGCCCATTTCAAAGCGTCTCGCGATGCCCGGCAACGTTGTTACCATCGCCCGGTATCCCACAGCCCCCGCGGGTTTTCCGCACCGTTTCATCACCATGACGATCGCTGTAGGGCGCGCGCCAGCAGCACGGGGATGGTTTGACGTCCTC
>CAYFKI010000086.1:4374-5701 GCA_964343525.1 uncultured Cyanobium sp. | reverse complement strand
TGAAGCCGCCGTAGAAGAACGCCAGGCCGGGGGTCATCAGCAGCACCAGGGCTGACCCCATCAGCATCAACAGGGTGTCGGCCCCGTCGGTAGGAAGTTTGGTGAGAGCCGCATGGGCGGAGCCTGCCATCAGGGGCAGCAGCCCGGCACCAGCGGCCAAAAGGATCAAGGCATAGCGCCGGAGCTGGGGCTCCTGGACGCCGGCTAGCACGCGTTCGCGTACCAACTCGAAAGTGGCGAACGGCGATTTGCCACCGCCGGCCAAGGGGACATGGGTCATGAAGGGGAGAGACCTCTCCAACGTTCGCCTTGGCACACTCCCGTACGGCCGGGGGGTGCATGTGTAGCAAGAGCAACCAAACTGACAATTGCCCGACAATTGGCGGGCCCTTGCGATCGGACTGGCTGTGGGAACGCCTCAAGGCCCTGGGCTGGTGCCGATTCCCCAGTGGCGGGATCTGGAGCAGGCCCTCGCTGAGGCTTCTCCCGATTCCTGGCCTGATGGGGCGGGCGAAGGAGCGGCGGGACTAGCGATCGCCCTGGGCCTGCCGGCCGAAGCGCGGATCGAAGGTCCCACCAACGCCCAGGCCAACCTGCGCCTGTTTGGTCAGCCCGCCGATGCCGTGCGGGTGACGCTCTACCGCGATCACCATGCCTGGTGCCCCTACTGCCAAAAGATCTGGCTGTGGCTCGAGGAGCAGCGGATTCCTTACCGGATTCGCAAGGTGTCGATGGTTTGCTACGGCGCCAAGGAGTCGTGGTACCAGCAGCTGGTGCCTTCGGGCCTGTTGCCGGCCCTGGAGCTCGACGGCCGGCTGATCACCGAAAGCGACCGCATCCTGGAAGCCCTGGAAGGGGCCTTTGGCCCCCTGGGCGCGTCGCTTGAGGACGCTGCGGTGCTGCCCTTGCGCCAACTGGAGCGCCGGATGTTTCGGGCGTGGTGCCACTGGCTTTGCCGTCCGGGGCGAACGCCGGCGGAGGAGGCCGAGGCCCAAGCGCAATTTGAGCGGGTGGCTGCCGCCATGGAGCAGGCCTTGGCGGCCACCCCCGGCCCTTTTCTCTTGGGGCCCGAGCTCACCAGCGCCGATGTGGTGTTTGTGCCTTTCCTGGAGCGCATGGCCGCGAGCTTTGCCTACTACAAGGGGTTTTGGCTGCGCCAGCAGCACCCGTTGATCGGGCGGTGGTTTGACGCCCTGGAGCAGCGCAGCACCTACCTGGGCACCCAGAGCGATTTCCACACCCACGCCCACGACCTGCCGCCCCAGATGGGGTGCTGCCAGGCCAGCGGCAGCTCGGAGCAACGGCAGTGGGCCGAGCGCATCGATCA
>CAYFKI010000086.1:0-4274 GCA_964343525.1 uncultured Cyanobium sp. | reverse complement strand
GATCGCATCTGCGTGCCGCGCGACATGCCGTTGCATGCGGCCCGCCGGCTACGCCGGGCCCTGGAGGAAACTGCCCAGCGCGACCCAGCCCAGCGGGATCCGGCCTTGGTTGGGGCCCCGTTCCAGGAGGTGCCAATCCCCGTGGCCCATCGGCGCGATCAGGATCCGCGGGCCTTTCTTGACGCCATCCCTAGGGTTTGAGCGCCGCGGCGATCCACCCATCACGGCGCGTTTAAAACCACGGCGCATTGCAAAACCATGGCGAGTTGGAAACAGGGGTTGCGGCGGGCGGGCGCTTTGGCACCGCTGGCGCTGGGGTTGCTCTGGGCCAATCCTTCGCGGGCCCTGGAGTTGCGCGGGGCCACCTACTTCAGCAAGCCCCCCTGGTCGGTGGAGCTGATCAGCTACCAGACCTACACCTTCGAAACCCGGCCGGAGTACTACTTCACGGTGAGCCTGGATCCCCAGGCCGGTGCGGCCCTCGGGGGCCTCACCATCACCCAAACCCGGGGCGTGGATCGCTGGTTTGAATTTTCCGTGGATCGCACCACGGCCTTTCTCGGCGGTAACCCCCGCCGGGAGGGGCCCAAGATTCCGGTGCAGGCCCGCTTTGATCAGGCCAGCCGCAGCTTCACGATCAGCTTTCCTGAGCCGGTGCAGCCGGGCCAGACCGTGACCGTGGTGCTCAAGCCCTGGACCAACCCAGGCCAGGCCGACACCTACATGTTTGCGGTGAATGCCTATCCCGTTGGCCCCAACCCCTCGCCAGCGTCGCTTGGATACGGCACCCTGCGGATCTACAACGTCGGCGATTTCAACTGACGCCTTTGCCGCTGGTGATGGTTGGCTCTACGCCAAGGGGTTGGCTGGCCTCGCTCCTCTCGGGAGTTGGGCTTGTGGCCTGGATGGGCGCGGCAGCTCCGGCGTTGGCGGATGCCCTGGCGGCCCCTACCCCCCTGAGCGGAGCGGTGCTGCCGGTGGGCCCGGCGCCGGTGCCCCAGGAGATCCCAGGCGTGGTGGCGGTTGCCGATGTGATCCCCTACGGCTCCAAGCCCGAGCCCACGGTGCTGGCAGCGTTGCCCAATGGCAGCCTTCAGGGTGTCGATGGAATCCAGTTGGCCTATCCGCTGGCCTTGCTGGCCGATTCGATGGATCCCTGGGGTTGGCGCTACTCCAATGCCAAGGCGGCCTGGCGGATGCATACGGGGGTGGATCTGGCGGCCGCCACCGGCACGCCCGTGCAGGCGGCCCTGGCTGGACGGGTGTTGCTGGTGGGAGCGGTGAGTGGCTATGGCACCACGGTGCTCCTCGATCACGGCAACGGTTTGGAAACCCTCTATGCCCACCTCAGCCGGGCGGATGTGCATGAGGGCGATTGGCTCGAGCAGGGCGTCCAACTCGGGGCGGTGGGCATGACGGGGGCTGCCACGGGCCCCCACCTCCATTTCGAGCTGCGTCAGCGGGGAGCCCAGCTGCAGGCGATCGATCCCACGCCCCATCTGCCGCCCTTGATGGCGCCTCCGGTGCTAGCCGCCCGCTAGTTTTTGCGGCCAGTCAGCCGGTTTTTGCATGCAAGCCCAATGGAATGGCCAGGTGATTGCCAGCAGCGATGACATCGTCACCGTGGATGGCAACGCCTACTTCCCGCTGGAGGCGGTGGATCCGGCCTGCCTGCAGCCGTCCGATCACACCACGGTGTGCGGCTGGAAAGGCACCGCCGGCTACTACAACGTGGTGGTGGGCGATGCGGTGAACCAAAACGCCGCCTGGTTCTATGCCGAGCCCAAGGAGGCCGCCAAGCAAATCAAGGGCCGCGTGGCCTTCTGGAAAGGCGTGCAGGTGGGTTGAGCGGCTAGCCCTAGCCAGGCAGCAGCGAGGAGTGGTGGTGCAGGATCCGCCAGCTGCTGCCATCGAAGCCATAGACAAAGGTGAAGCGGGCTTCCACCAGCTCGCTTGGATCCTGCAGGGCAAAGCGGTAGGTGCCCGCATCCACCACCTGGTTGCAACCCAAAATCAGCTGCCGGCTTGTGACCTCGCCCTGGGGGCTGCGCGCCAAAAAGTGGCGGAAATAGGCCCGGATCGCCTCGGGGGTGGTGCGGCTGTCGGCCGCCAGGGTGGGCAGCAGCAGGGCCCCATCGCCGTAGAGGTCTGCCACGGCGTTGGGGTTGCCGGAGGCTAGGGCCTGGTTCCAGCGCCCAAACAGCGCCTCCGCATCGGCTTGGGCGAAGGGGGCGCAGGGGAGTGCCGCTGTCGATGACGGTGGCTGGGCGATCGCAGCCTGGGTGGTCTCAGCAGCCAAGGCCCCGGGTAGGGGCATCAGCGCTAGCCAAACCATCAACCAGCCCACCAGGGCCGATCGGCTCAGCCAGGTGGCCAGCCTCAGCAGCCGGGATGGCGCAGGGTGCGCCAGTTGCCGCTGGTGGTGCTCACTTCCACACCGATGCCCACGGGGCCCTGGCTGGATCCGGATTGGTTCTGCCACCAGCCCAGGGCTTCGGCCCAGGCGGCATCCAGGGAGTCGTAGAGGTCGTCGAGCACGGGATGGGGTTCCCCCTGACTGTCGACCAGGCGGTACTGCCGCGCGATCGCGGAGGCCGCACAGCTCTGGCCCAGACCCAAGGGGGCGGCTCCAGGGCTGGAAAAACGACGACTCTGCAAGGTTGCCACTGTTCACTTCGCTACACCTGAGCCTGATCATGGCCAGCCCCAGGGCGCTTGACTGTGACATTCACAACAACTTCCGGTATTGCCCCTTGCTAGGTGAGGTAGCGCCGGATACTCGGCCGGCACCAATAGAGCAGGGCCGCGGCGCAGCTGATCCACAGCAGGCTTGAAAGCACGGCCACCAGCGGCCGGTCTTGGCTCACCAGGGCCAAGCGCACGATGCCGTAGGGAAGGCCCACCACCAGATCCATCGCCAGCGCCACGATCGCCAGGATCTGGCCCCAGGCCTGCCAGCGCAGCAGGGCCCAGCAGGCCACGATCCCCGTCACGGCAGCGGGCAGCACACCCCCCGCCCCCACGGCGATGTTGGCTGTGCGCCAGATCGGATCCAGCACGCTGACCGCGACCACGGCCGGAATGATCAGCACGTTGCCGACCAGGCCACACCAGGCCAGGGTCTGGTAGCCGCGGGGATGCGGGAGCATCGGCAATCCGCTGTGCGAAGCCTTCCCATCCTCCCCTATGCGGGGGACGGCAACTGGGCCAGACGCCCAATCAGATCGTCGATGCTCTCGTCCTTGGCGGGGGCGTTTTTGTTGCTGAGCAACTGGCGGCCCACCACATGGGCCCCCAGGTAGGCCAGCTGCAAGCGCAGGGCCGTGAGCACGTTGGCGCCGCCGCTGCCCGAGTGGGTGGCGATCACCACCGGGCGGCAGTTGAACAGGGCGCGGAAATCGCTGCCCTGCACCGACAGCCAGGCGATGGCACTGGTGAGCACTGGCGGGATCGAGCCGTTGTATTCCGGCGCGCAGATCACCCAGTGGGTGGAGGCGGCCAGCCGTTGGTTGAGGCCGTTCAAGGCTTCGGGCATCCCCGCCTGCTGGGCCCTCGGGCTGTAGAGGGGCAGCTCCAGGGCGGTGAGATCGAGCACCTGGGCCTCGAAGCCTCGGGTCCGGCCGGCGCTGGCAAAGCGCTCCGCGAGGGCCAGGTTTTCGCCGTTGCTGGCGGCCAGAACAAGCAGCTGGTGGGTCATCGGCTGAGTGTGACGTCTGGGAAGCGGTTCGTGAAGGCCCCTGGCAGGCTGGGGCCATGTTTCCTGCCCTCCGCCGAGGACCCCTCACCACCCTGCAGGTGAACCTCGGTTACCGCTGCAACCAGGCCTGCAGCCACTGCCATGTGAATGCGGGCCCCAGCCGCACCGAAAGCATGGATGCGGCCACCGTGGCCCTGATCCCTCAGGTGCTGGCGGCCCGCCAGATCGGCAGCTTGGATCTCACCGGCGGGGCGCCTGAGCTCCATCCCCAGTTCCGGGAGCTGGTGCGCCAGGGGCGCAGCCTGGGGGTGGAGGTGATCGATCGCTGCAACCTCACGATCCTGCAGGAACCGGGCCAGGAGGATCTGGCGGCCTTTTTGGCTGATCAGGGGGTCACGGTGGTGGCGTCCTTGCCTTGCTACAGCCCCACCAACGTGGACCGCCAGCGGGGCTCCGGGGTGTTTGAGCGCAGCATCGCCGGCCTGCAGCAGCTCAACCAGCTGGGCTATGGCCGCCCGGATTCGGGCCTCGCGCTGCACCTGGTGTTTAACCCCCAAGGCCCCACCTTGCCGCCGCC
>CAYFKI010000085.1:4608-5726 GCA_964343525.1 uncultured Cyanobium sp. | reverse complement strand
CCCCCGCCCCGCAGCGCACGCCCCTGCAGCGAGCCAGTTCGAGCGGCGGCCGTCTAGACGGTCTCACCATTTGTTGTCAAGATGCGGTCTTAAGAGGAGGGACAGCCGTTCCATGACCCTGACTGCTGTCCGTTCTCAAACCATTCTCAATCCCCAGCTGGAAATCGCCGGCGGCCGCAAGCTCTCCGGTGAACTGACCGTGAGTGGCGCCAAGAATTCCGCCCTGGTGTTGATGGCGGCCTGCCTGCTCACCCGCGACACGATCCGGCTGCGCAACGTGCCCCCGCTCACCGACATCACCGCCATGGGCGAGATGCTGAGCAGCCTGGGCGGCCAGGTGCGCCACAGCGCCGATGGCCTGGAGCTCAACGGCAGTGCCATCAACAACTCCACCGCTCCCTACGAGTTGGTGAACAGCCTGCGGGCCTCCTTCTTCTGCATTGGGCCCCTGCTGGCCCGCATGGGCATGGCCAAAGTGCCCCTGCCTGGGGGCTGCCAGATCGGCACCCGCCCCGTGGTGGAGCACGTCAAAGGGCTCAAGGCCTTAGGAGCCCAGGTCACGATTGAGCACGGCGTGGTGACCGCCGTGGTGCCTGGCCGTGGCCATCGCCTCACCGGCGGCCGCATTCACCTCGACTGCCCCAGCGTGGGTGCCACCGAAACCTTGATGATGGCGGCCGCCCTCGCCGAGGGCGAGACCGTGATCGAAAACGCCGCTCTCGAACCGGAAGTGGTGGATCTGGCGGGTCTCCTGCTGGCCATGGGCGCCCGGGTGCGCGGTGCCGGCACGCCCACCATCACGATCGTGGGGGTGGAGAGGCTCCACGGCGCCGATTACGCCGTGATTCCCGATCGCATTGAGGCGGGCACCTTCCTGCTGGCGGCAGCGATCACCCGCTCCCACCTGCGGATTGCCCCGGTGATTCCCGAGCACCTGGGAGCCGTGATCACCAAGCTCGAAGAGGCCGGTTGCACGATCGAGCACGACGGCCTTGGTCTCACCCTCCAGGCCAACCAGATCAATGCGGTGGATCTGCGCACCCAACCGTTCCCCGGCTTCCCCACCGACCTGCAGGCCCCCATGCGCTGCAGCTCGGCCACGTGCTGGAGGCGATTTT
>CAYFKI010000085.1:0-4598 GCA_964343525.1 uncultured Cyanobium sp. | reverse complement strand
GGCCTGGCGGCCGAGGGGATCACCACCGTGCGCGGCCTGGAATACCTCGACCGGGGCTATGCCGGCCTGGAAGCCAAGCTCAATGCCGCCGGTGCCTCGATTGAACGGGTGAGTGGATCCCCCGCACTGGTGAACTCCGCGGCTTAAGCTCCCGGTCGGGGGAGCGTGGCGGAATTGGTAGACGCATTCGACTCAAAATCGAACGCCTTCGGGTTTGTGGGTTCGAGTCCCACCGCTCCCATCCAGCCCCCGCCGAAGCAGGTGCCCGCCAAATCGGCGGTGATGAACACCTACGGGCGTTTCCCACTCGAACTGGTGCGTGGCCGGGGCGTGTGGGTGTGGGACCAAACCGGCAAGCAATACCTCGACTGCGTGGCCGGGATTGCCGTGTGCACCCTGGGCCACAGCAACCGGCGCATGCGCCACCAGCTCAGCGCCCAGCTGGGCAAGCTCCAGCACGTTTCCAACCTCTACCGGATTCCCGAGCAGGAACAGCTGGCCGCCTGGATCACGGCCAACAGCTGCACCGACAAGGTGTTCTTCTGCAATTCGGGCGCCGAGGCCAATGAGGCCGCCATCAAGTTGGCCCGCAAACACGGCCATCTCGTGCGGGGCATCGCCCCCTCCGATGCCCAGGGCCCGGTCATCCTCACGGCCCAGGCCAGCTTCCATGGCCGCACCCTGGCGGCGGTCACCGCCACGGGCCAACCCAAGTACCACCAAGGGTTTGAACCCATGGTGCAGGGCTTCCAGTACTTCCCTTACAACGACACAGCTGCCTTTGAGGCCCTGCTCGAGCGCTGTGAAGCCGCCGGCCCCCGGGTGGCCGCCGTGATGCTCGAACCGCTCCAGGGGGAGGGGGGCGTGAACCCCGGCAACCTCGCCTTCTTCCAGCGGGTGCGGCAGCTCTGCACCGAGAAGAACATCCTGCTGATCTTCGATGAGGTGCAGGTGGGGGTGGGCCGCACCGGCTGCCTGTGGGGGTACCAGAAACTCGGGGTGGAACCCGATGCCCTCACCCTGGCCAAGGGCCTGGGCGGCGGCTTCCCCATCGGCGCCCTGGCGGTCAAAACGGCGGTGGATCACTTCCAACCGGGCGAGCACGCCAGCACCTTCGGCGGCAATCCCCTGGCCTGCCGGGCTGGTCTCACGGTGGCCGAAGAGCTCGTGCGCCGGCGCCTGCCGGCCCATGCCGCGGCCATGGGCACCCTGCTGCAGGAGCTGCTGAGTGGGCTGGTGAGCCGCCACCCCGGGCAACTCGAAGGCGTGCGTGGCTGGGGGCTGCTGCAGGGCTTGGTGCTCAGGCCCGAAGCCGTCAGTGCGCCCGACCTCGTCAAAGCCGCGCTCGACCAAGGGTTGCTGGTGGTGCCGGCGGGCCCCCAGGTGGTGCGGTTCGTGCCGCCGCTGGTGATCCAACCGCGGCACCTGCGCAAGGCCGTGGCCCTGCTGGAGCGGGCCCTGGTGAGCCTTGGCTGAAGCGGCGGAAGCAACGGAAGGGGGCCTCGCCACCTGCCGGATCGATCCCTTCGCCGATCTGATTGAACCCTTCAGCCGGCGGGGGGTGGATCTGGGTTTGGATCGGCTTCGGGCGGCCCTGGCCGAACTGGGCCATCCCGAGCGCCGCTTTCAGGCCGTGCAGGTGGCGGGCACCAACGGCAAAGGCTCGATTGCCACCCTGGTGCACAGCGCCCTTGGGGCTGCGGGTATCCACGCCGGCCTCTACACCTCACCGCACCTGGTGCATTGGTGTGAACGCATCCGGCTGGGAACGGCCCTGATCAGCCAGCAAGCCCTTCGGGGCCATCTGCAAAACCTCCAGACCCTGGGCCAACGCCACCAACTGACTCCGTTTGAGCTGGTCACGGCGGCGGCCTTCTGCGCCTTCGCGGAAGCCGGCTGTGAACTGGTGGTGCTGGAGGTGGGCCTGGGGGGACGGCTCGACGCCACCACCTGCCACCCCGACCGCAGCGTGGTGGGGTTTGGCGCGATTGGGCTGGATCACAGTGAGTTTCTTGGGGCCACGGCGGCCGCCATCGCCGCCGAAAAGGCGGGGGTGATGCAGCCCGGTTGCATCGCCATCAGCGCCCGCCAAAGCCCCGAGGTGGCCGCGGTGCTCGAGCAGCGGGCCGAGGCCACGGGCGGGCAACTGCGCTGGGTGGAACCCCTCGATCTCGAGCGCTGGCCCATCGGCATTCCTGGGGCCGTGCAAGCCAGCAATGGGGCCGTTGCCCTTGGGATGCTGCGGGCCCTGGGCGAACGGGGCTGGCCCATCGGTGAGGCCGCGATCCGCACCGGACTGGCGCAAGCCCAGTGGCCCGGGCGGCTGCAAACCCTGGCCTGGGGCTCTCAGACCCTGCTGCTCGATGGGGCCCACAACCTGCCGGCGGCCCAGGTGCTGCGCGCCGAGCTCGATCGCCGCTGGCCCCAGCCCGGGCGCCACTGGGTGCTGGGCATGCTCGCCAACAAGGACGCTCCCGCGATGCTGGAGGCGCTACTAGCCCCAAGCGATCAGGCCTGGATCGTGCCGGTGCCTGGGCACGCCAGCTGGAGCCTGGAGACCCTGCAAGCCGCCTGCCCCCAGCCGCACCCCAACCTGCACGCGGCTGGCGATCTGGAGCAGGCCCTGACCCAAGCACTTGCCCAAGCACCTGTCCATGCACTCGAGCAATCCAAGCCCGCGTCAATGCCGGTGGTGGTGGCTGGGTCGCTGTATCTAATCGGTCACCTGCTGGCCGCAGTTGCGACAGAGTGAACACCCCCCGTGCAACAGCCATGGTCCGATCCCTGGTGCGCCAACTGCTTGGTGCTCTGGCCCTGATGCTGGCTCTGGCGATGGGCGTGGTGACGGGCGTGGGTACTGGTTTGGCTGGGGGGGTGGCCCCGGCGTTGGCCTTTGAGGGGGTGGATTACACCCTCACCAACCAAAACGAACAGGATTTCAAGGGCCGCGATCTGGCCGACACCTCCTTTGCCGGCGCCAGTGGCCGCCATGCCGATTTCAGCGGTGCCGACCTGCACGGGGCGATCTTCACCCAGGCCGCCTTCCCCGGGGCCAACTTCAACGGCGCCGACCTCAGCAACGTGCTGATGGACAAGGTGGATTTCAGCCAGGCCGATTTCACCAATGCGGTGCTGCAGGGCGCCATTGCCGCCGGCAGCAGCTTCAGTGGAGCCACCGTCACCAATGCCGACTTCACAGACGCCCTGATCGATCGGGTGGACCAACGGGCCCTCTGCCGGGATGCGGAGGGCACCAACCCCACCACCGGCGCCGATACCCGGGCCAGCCTGGGCTGCTAAGGCCGCTCGAGCCAGCCCCGCAGCTTGCCCGGATTGAGCAGGCCCGCCGGGTCGTAGGCGGCCTTCGCCGCCACCTGGTCGGCATCGACAACCCCCAGGCCGCCATCTTCCACGGTGATCACGTGGGGGTTGAACACCACAGCCCCTAGGGAGCGGCAATCGGCCATCAAGGCCTCCAGCTGGGCGCTGTCTTGCCAGCGCACCAACGGCAACGCCGCCCAGCGGCTGCCCCCACCGTGGCGCACCGCTTCCAGGTGCCAGAGCAGGCTGTCTGGCCAGCGCTGACGCAGGGCCTCAAGGGCCGGGCCCTCCGGTTCGGGCAACAGCAGCTGGAGGTAGGTCCAACCCGGGTGCTGGCCGCGCCAGTGCAGGGTGGTGTGGTTCCAGCTCAGTTCCCGCAGGGGCAAACCGGGGCCCGCATCCCGTTCCGGCACCTGCCACTGCACCTGCCCCCCCTGGCCTGCCAGCAGCGCCTGCAGCGGTTCAAGGGCATCGGGGGCGGCCCACAGCAGCAGGCGGTGCTCGCCGGGCTGGGGATCGGGGCAGGCCCCTGGCCAGGGCATGGCCGCCGCCACAGGCGCTTCCAGCAGGGTGATCGCTTCCAGCGCCAGGGCCGAGCGGGCCAAGCGAGTCGCCACCGTCAGGGCCCCCTCCCAGCGCGCAAAGCCCACCACCAGCTGCTGCCAGGCCACGGCCTCGGTGGTGGCCAACCGCAGGGCCGTGAGGATGCCGTTGGTGCCATAGGCGTGGTTGAGCGGTTCGCTCGCCGCCGCATCCAGTTGCAGCAGCCGGGGCTCGGGCTCCACCGTGACCACCTCCAGGCCCAGCAGGTTGCCCGGATCCCGCAAAAACCCCCAACGCAGCGAACCAATCCCGCCCGATCCACCGGCGATGAACCCGCCCACCGTGGCGCTGCGATAGGTGCTCGGCACCAGCCGCAAGGCGCGCCCCTGGGCGGCCAGCTGTTGACCCAGGGCGGCTAAGCCGCAGCCAGCTTCCACCTCCACCACCCCGGTGGCGGCATCGATCTGGCGCACCCGGTTCAGGCCCTTGAGCTCAAGCACCACCCCACCGGCCAGGGGCACGCACTGGCCGTAATTGCCCGTTCCGGCCCCCCGCAGCGTCAGCGGCACCCGATGGCGAGCACACACCCCAGCCACCAGCTGCACCTGCTCCACCGAAGTGGCGCAAACGGCCAGCTGGGCGCAGTGGCCCTCGAGCTGGGGCACCAGCACGGGGGAATAGTCGTAAAAGTCCTTCGACAACCGCTGCAGATCTGCCGGCAAGGACAGCTGCAC
>CAYFKI010000084.1:1788-5751 GCA_964343525.1 uncultured Cyanobium sp. | reverse complement strand
ATCCAGCCGCTGGTGGAGCGGGTCGACCGCGACGGCATCACCGAGGTGATCCTGGCCCTCACCCCCAGCGTGGAGGGCGACACCACCAGCCTTTACCTGGCGCGGCTGCTCAAGCCCTTCACCCAGGTGAGCCGCATCGCCTACGGCCTGCCGGTGGGCAGCGAACTGGAATACGCCGATGAGGTAACCCTGGCCCGCGCCTTCGAAGGAAGGCGCCAGGTGGAGTAAGCCACGCCATGGCCAGTCGCTACAGCTCCATCGCTCCAGCCGAACGGCTTCCCGCCTGGCTGCGCAGGCCGATCGGCAAGGCCTCGGATCTGGAATCGGTGCAACGGGTGGTGCAGCAGCAGCGTCTGCACACGATCTGCGAGGAGGGGCGCTGCCCCAATCGGGGGGAGTGTTACGCCGCCGGCACAGCCA
The DNA here is from genome assembly GCA_964343525.1 of uncultured Cyanobium sp. Lineage (GTDB taxonomy): Bacteria > Cyanobacteriota > Cyanobacteriia > PCC-6307 > Cyanobiaceae > Cyanobium_A. The sequence goes on along the minus strand of CAYFKI010000084.1, from coordinate 5,331 downwards.
CATTCCTGCTGGGGGGGCCTATCTGCACACGCAGCTGTGCCTTCTGTCAGGTGGACAAGGGCCAGGCCCCGAGCCCCCTGGACCGCCAGGAGGCGGAGCGGGTGGCCGAGGCGGTGGCCCTGCTCAACCTCCAGTACGTGGTGCTCACCGCCGTGGCCCGCGACGATCTGGCCGACCATGGCGCCAGCCTGTTCACCACCACCATGGCGGCGATCCGGCGGCGCCAGAGCCAGGTGCGGATCGAGGTGCTCACCCCCGATTTCTGGGGTGGCCAGCGCGATGAAGCTTCCGCCATCGCGGCCCAACGGCAGCGGCTGGGCACCGTGCTCGCCGCCGAGCCGGTGTGTTTCAACCACAACCTGGAAACGGTGGAGCGGCTGCAGGGGGAAGTCCGCCGTGGGGCGACCTACCGCCGCTCCCTGGCCCTGCTGGCAGCGGCCCGGGAACTGGCTCCGGCCATTCCCACCAAATCCGGGCTGATGCTGGGGCTGGGGGAAACGTTCGATGAGGTGGTGGCGGCGATGGGCGACCTGCGCGCCGTGGATTGCCAGCGGCTGACCCTCGGGCAATACTTGCGCCCATCGCTGGAGCACATCCCGGTGGCCCGCTACTGGAGCCCAGAGGAGTTTGAGCAACTCGCAAGCGTGGCCAACGCGCTGGGTTTCCAGCAGGTGCGCAGTGGACCGCTGGTGCGCAGCAGCTACCACGCCGAATGCTGAGCGGCCTAGTTCGTGCGATTGCGCTGGCGGGAGCTGCGCTGGCCGGTCCTGTGGTGACGGCGGCGCTCGTCGTGGGTGGGCCTGCCCAAGCAGCGGAGACCCAAGAGGCAGCGGCTGAGAGCACCCAACCGCTCACCCCAGCCAGCGACTGGCCCACGCTCGCCAGCCTGCTCAAGCTGCCCAACTGGGTGCAACTGGGGCTCACCATCGAAAGCGATCTGCTCGGCAATCCCGGCGGAGGCACCAGCCGCAAGGGCAACTGGATCCAACAAGCCACGCTGGATGCGCAATTCAGCCCGGGCTTCGGCAAACCCGTGGGCCAGTGGCAGGAGGCCGACCACTGGAGCGCCCATCTCCAACTCACCCAGTTCAGTGGCACCAGCGGCTACGGCCAGAGCATCGGCACCGCCTTTCCGATCACCGCCACCGACCACCCCATCGGCCTCTGGCTCACGGAAGCGAGCGTTGAGCGCCATGCCGGCAACGGCAGTGTTGACGTCAAGGCAGGTGTCTTCTCGCTCAATCCAGGTTTTGTGGAGGCACCGGTGCTGGATGCCTACGTGAATTCGGAGTTCAACAACACGTTGAACCTCAACGTGCTGGGCCTCCCCATCAATCCCTTCATCGCCCCGGGCCTGGAGGTGCATTGGCGCCCAGGCACCGCGGGGCAGGCAGACAAGCCGGATTTGGGACCCTACGGCGAATGGCGCTATGGCGCCTTTGTTCTCAACCCCCAGATCAACCTGGCGTCGCTCTTTGGCGTGAACCCCAACCAGACCTCCATCAACGGCCACCTGCAGGTGCTGCAGTGGAGCTTTGATCGCCTCCCCGGCAGCCAGGCCCTGCAGCAACCCATCCGACACAACGGCCAGTTGATCAGCCGCATGCTGCCCAAACCCCTGCTCCAGTTCGGTGGCGGCTACCTCCAGGACCAAACCGACAACACGGCCTCGCCGGGGGTGTTTGGCACATTGACCTTGGCCGCCCCCACCCCCCTCGGCCTCGACAACCGGTTCTGGATCGGCGCGAGTGATGGCATCAATACCACCACCAATCCCGATCCGGTTTTCGTGAGTGCCGGCTGGATGAGCCAGGGCGTGATTCCTGGACGGCCCCTGGATGTGCTCGCCCTAGGGGTGGGCCGTAGCAACTTCAACCCCCAGATCAGTAGCGATCTCACGCCCGAATCGGTGCTCGAGCTCAACTACAGCGCCACGATCAACAGCAGCCTCACCCTGCAACCCTTCCTCAATTGGGTGCTGAATCCAGGGGGAAGCCACAGCGTGGGCAACGTGCTGGCCCTGGGGCTGCAGGTTCAGCTCCAGTTCTGATCCAACAAAGCCAACGCCCGATCCAAAACCACCGGGCATTCGGCTTGCATCAGCAACCCAGCACCGCCCCACACCAAACGCTCGGGCAAATCCCAAAGGGCTGCCCCCAGTTCTTTGGAGGGCACAAAACCCAAACGCCGGAAGTACCGCACCAAGCGGCGGTGCTGACCATCCCCATCGCGAATCGCCAAGATCTGAGCCCGCCGGCAAGGGGTTTGCTCCAGCGCCCAGGCGAAGGTGGCAGCGGCAATCAAAGGACCCACGCCCAGATCGGCTAAGCCACTGGAGCGACCTGCCACCTGAAGCGTGTCCAGCTTCAAGCCTCCCGGTGTGGGCCAGGCCCAGCCCTTCAACTCCCCGACCAACCGCAGCTGGGCGGCCTCAGGCTGCGGCTGGGCGACCACCACGCGCACGGCGTAAAGGACCCCCAAGGGACGGCCGACCTGGAGGCGCAACAGCAAGCCTCGCTTGGCGGCCCGTTGTTCCAGGCTGGCCAGACTGGTCATGGCGCCAAGGGAGCCAGACCAAAGGGCTCCGCCAAGAGCACGGCCCCAACGGGCAGAGGTCCAACGATGTGGGGAAAGAGCTCATCGCTATCTGGAGCCGCTTCCCAGCGCACCGGAACGCCCAACCGGGCCGGATCAATGGTGAGCAACAACACCCCCTCAGCATCGGCATAGAAGCGCCGGAAGGTGGTCTCCACCTGATCGGCCCCGCTGGCATGGATAAAACCCACTTGCTCCAAGGCAAGCCCGCGGGTCGAACGGCGATAGTCCCCGCAAGCCTTGGCAGAGCGCCATTCATCAGCCAGGGCCAAGTGATAAATCCATTGGGGGGATCGCCAGGCTTGGCGCTGGGCCCAGGGTGGCGCCATGACCGTCGCCAATGGGGCCCCCGCCAGAAAACGCTGCAGCCATCGGCGCAGATGCTCCAGGCCTTCGAGCCGATCAAACCAATCGGGATCGGCTAAGCGGAACTGGCGTACGAAGGGCAACAGCGCCCAATCCAGCCAGCTGGGTTGATCGCCCAACAACCACGCAGCTGGGGCCCTGGGATCGCGATCGCGCTGTTGGTTAGCCAACTGGAGATTCCATTCGTGCAGGATGGCCACCGCCGCGTTGCCGTGGTGATCCCGATCGATGCCTGGGTAGCGATCGGGGTATTTGAAGCGGTCGAGATGGTGCTTGAACGGCCCATCGTTTTGAACAAGCAGGGGATTGGCCAGCCATTCGGCGGACCGATCGGCTGGCCAATCCAGGGCCCACTGCATGATCGCGAGGCTTTCCGAAAAGACCGTGCCGTCGATGCGTTCCAGCAGGGGAACCGTTGCCTTGGCCGATCGCTCCAGCAACTCCGGGGGCTTGGCCCTGAGGTTCACCTCCCGAAGCTCAAAATCTTGACCGGGGATTTTGCCAGCCAGAAGCAGGGCCAGACGAGCTCGGATCGCATAGGGGCAGCGGCGAAAGCTGTAGAGCACCGGCCAGCGGCGCTCA
>CAYFKI010000084.1:0-1778 GCA_964343525.1 uncultured Cyanobium sp. | reverse complement strand
CTTCAAACACCTTGCCCAGATGGGCCTCGCCCCGTTGCTTGGCCAGGGCAATTTGGTGCTGCCGTTCGGCAAAACGTCCGCGGGCCGTGGCGTCGTGGTGGTCGATGCAATGGCGGCAGCTCACCCCCTCCACGTAGCTGGCCAGGGCGCGATCGGCTGGCGTGAGCGGGCGGCGGCAGGCATGGCAGAGGCTCGCCGAGCCAGGCTCCAACTGGTGGTTCACCGCCACCCGTTGATCAAACACAAAGCATTCGCCCCGCCAGCTGCTCTGCGGCTCTGGCACGGCTTCCAGATATTTGAGAATGCCTCCTTCCAGATGGTGCACGCCTGAGAAACCCTGCTGGAGCAGGTAGGCGGTGGCCTTCTCGCAGCGGATGCCGCCGGTGCAGAACATGGCAATCCGCTCGGGTTGGCGCTGCTCCACCAGGGGGCGCAACTCGGTTTCAACCCAGTGGGGAAATTCGCGGAAACTGCGGGTGCCGGGGTCGATGGCGCCTTCGAAACTGCCCAGAGCCACCTCGTAGCCGTTGCGGGTGTCGATCACCAAGGTGGTGGGATCGGCAATCAGGGCATCCCATTGCTCCGGCGGCACATGGGTGCCCACGGCAGCGATCTCGCCGGGCCCCTCGCCCACGTAGGGCTTCACCGTGGGACAGCCCATGGTCACGATTTCGCGCTTGAGGCGCACCTTGAGCCGGTAGAAGGTTTGCTCGGTTGCCGCGGCCAGCTTCACCTCCAGCTTGGCCAGCCGCGGATCGCGGCGCAGCTCCGCCAGCAAGGCCTCCACGCCTGCTGCGGGCCCGCACACGGTGCCATTCACCCCTTCCGGTGCCAACAGCACCGTGCCCTTCACGGCCTGCGCTTCCCCCAGCGCCTGCAACCGAGCCCGCATCTCGGGCAGCTCCCCCTCGGCCAGGGCGGCAAAGCGATAGAAGGCTGCAACCTGCAGGGGCATCACCGGCTGGTGGCTCAGCAGGGAAGGGGCTCGCGCACCCGAACCCCCGCAGCAGCCAGCAAGGCGCGATCGGCGGCCACATCGGGGTTGCCCGTGGTGAGCAGGGTGTCGCCATAGAAGATCGAATCGGCGCCAGCCAGCAGGCAAAGGATCTGGGCCTCCCGGTTCAGCTGCTCCCGGCCGGCGCTGAGCCGCACCCGGCTGTGGGGCATCAGGATTCGGGCCGTGGCCACCATCCGCACCAGCGCAAGCGGATCCACCGCAGGCAACTCCTCAAGGGGCGTACCTTCCACCGCCACCAGCGCATTGATCGGCACGCTTTCCGGGTGGGGATTGAGGTTGGCGAGCACCTCCAGCAGGCCAGCCCGATCATCCGAACTTTCACCCATGCCGATGATGCCGCCGCAGCAGAGGGTGATGCCGGAGCGCCGCACCCGGGCCAGGGTTTCCAGCCGTTCCTGGTAGGTGCGGGTGGTGATGATCCGGTCGTAGTGCTCCGGGCTGGTGTCGAGGTTGTGGTTGTAGGCGGTCAGGCCGGCCTCGGCGAGCCGGCTGGCCTGCTGATCGGTGAGCATGCCGGCGGTCACACAGGCCTCCAGACCCAGCTCCCGCACACCCCGCACCATGGCGAGCATGGCGTCAAACGGGGCGCCATCGCGGATTTCGCGCCAGGCCCATCCCATGCAAAAGCGCTGGGCACCGGCTTCCTTGGCGGCCCGGGCCCTGGCCAGCACCGGCTCCACCGCCAATGCGGGCTGGCCGGTCACATCGCTGCTGTTGTGCATCGACTGGGGGCAATAGGCGCAGTCCTCCTCGCAGCCGC
>CAYFKI010000083.1:4469-5762 GCA_964343525.1 uncultured Cyanobium sp. | reverse complement strand
TACGCCCGCGATCTGCTGGAGCGCAACCTCCGCCCCCTGGTGCCGGCTGGGCAGGGTGTGCGCCTGCAGGTGATCTTCCCGACCGGGCGGCGCCTGGCGGAGCGCACCAGCAATGCGGCCTTTGGCGTGGTGGAGGGGCTGGCCCTGATTGGCACCCAGGCCCAGGTGCAGCGCAGTGCGGCGCCGGAGCAACTGGAGCAGACCCTCGAGGCCCTGCGCCAACGGGTGGCGGCCCCCGGATTTGGCGGCGATCTGGTGCTGGTGATCGGTGAAAACGGTTTGGATTTGGCCCCGCGCCTTGGTTTGCCCCCAGGGCTGCTGCTCAAGGCCGGCAATTGGCTCGGGCCGGTGCTGGTGGCCGCGGCAGAGGCCGGGGTGGCCCGTCTGTTGCTGTTTGGCTACCAGGGAAAACTGATCAAGTTGGCGGGGGGGATTTTTCACACCCACCACCATCTGGCCGATGGCCGCGCCGAGGTGCTCACCGCCCTGGCGGCCCTCGATGGCCTCACCGGAGCGGGCTTGCAAGCCCTCCATCAGGCCCCCACCGTCGATCAGGCGCTCCGGGAGCTTGCCGCCGCCGACCCCCTCCGGGCTGAGCGCTTGCGCCAGCAGTTGGCCGAGCGGATTGAGCAGCGCAGCCAGGCCTATTTGGCGCGCTATGGCTGCGACGCCATCCAGGTGGGGGCCGTGCTCTTCGATCGTGGGCGCCAGATTTGTGCGCGGGGCCCCATCGGGGAGGCGCTGCTGGAGGCCCTGGCTGGTGATGCTCGGGGTGGCTCCTAGGGTGGTTCGAATGCCTTGGGCTGATTGCGCCGGATGTCTTCAGTAGCTGCCCTCGACCCCACCTCCCAGTCGTCGCGCTATCCGGCGATTGTGATCCTGGATTTCGGCTCCCAATATTCCGAGCTGATTGCTCGCCGGGTGCGGGAAACGGAGGTGTTCTCGCTGGTGATGGCCTACACCACCACCGCCGAGGAGCTCAAGGCGATGGCGCCCAAGGGCATCATCCTCAGTGGGGGACCCAGTTCGGTCTATGAAGCCGGTGCTCCGGTGTGTGATCCCGCCATCTGGGAGCTGGGCATTCCGGTGCTGGGCGTTTGCTACGGCATGCAGTTGATGGTGCAGCAGCTGGGGGGATCGGTGGTGGCCGCTGGCCGGGCTGAATACGGCAAGGCCCCCCTGTGGGTCGACGATCCGATTGATCTGCTCACCAACGTCGACAACGGCTCGACGATGTGGATGAGCCATGGCGATTCGGTGGAGCGCCTGCCCGAGGGGTTTGTGCGTCTGGCC
>CAYFKI010000083.1:4059-4459 GCA_964343525.1 uncultured Cyanobium sp. | reverse complement strand
TACCACATCTGCGGCTGTGAAGCCGACTGGACCACCGCCGCCTTCATTGATGAGGCGGTGGCCGATGTGCGGGCCCAGGTGGGCGATAAACGGGTGTTGCTGGCGCTCTCTGGTGGCGTGGATTCCTCCACCCTCGCCTTCTTGCTGCACAAGGCGATTGGTGATCAGCTCACCTGCATGTTCATTGACCAGGGCTTCATGCGCAAAGGGGAGCCCGAGTTTCTGGTGGAGTTTTTCGATAAGCGGTTTCACATCAATGTGGAATACATCAACGCCCGCGAACGCTTCATCGGCAAGCTGGCGGGTGTGACCGATCCGGAGGAGAAACGCAAGCTGATCGGCACCGAATTCATCCGTGTGTTCGAAGAGGAAAGCAAGCGCCTGGGGCCCTTCGATTACC
>CAYFKI010000083.1:3440-4037 GCA_964343525.1 uncultured Cyanobium sp. | reverse complement strand
TCAAGAGCCACCACAACGTGGGGGGCTTGCCCAAGGATCTGCAGTTCAAGTTGGTGGAACCCCTGCGCCGGCTGTTCAAAGACGAGGTGCGCAAGGTGGGCCGCAGCCTCGGTTTGCCCCAGGAGATCGTGGGGCGTCACCCCTTCCCGGGCCCGGGGTTGGCGATCCGGATCCTTGGTGAGGTCACCAACGAGAAGCTCAACATCCTGCGGGATGCCGATTTGATCGTGCGGGAGGAGGTGCGCGATGCCGGCCTCTACAACGAGATCTGGCAGGCCTTTGCGGTGTTGTTGCCGGTGCGCAGCGTCGGCGTGATGGGCGACAAGCGCACCTATGCCTTCCCGATCGTGCTGCGCTGCGTGTCGTCGGAAGATGGCATGACCGCCGATTGGTCGCGCCTTCCCTACGACCTGCTGGAGACGATCTCCAACCGCATCGTTAACGAGGTGAAGGGCGTGAACCGGGTGGTGCTCGATATCACCAGCAAACCCCCCGGCACCATCGAGTGGGAATAGGGCGGGCCGAGGAGTAGCGGCGCCATTGCAGCTTCGATACCATCGGCTCCCAGCCCAGCCGTTGTGACCGCCGCCCCCGGGA
>CAYFKI010000083.1:0-3430 GCA_964343525.1 uncultured Cyanobium sp. | reverse complement strand
GACAGCATCCTGCTGGCGGGCCGCACCGTCTACCTCAATCCCTTCCTCTATTGGCGTCGGTTTGACGCCAACACCGATCGCTGGCTTAGGGAACCTGGCCAGCTGCAGGAAGATCAGATCATCAGCAACCGCAGCCGCTTCTACCCCGAGCTGGATTGGGAGCTGCTCGATCCGGATGAGGCCGCGGCCAAGGACGGGGCGGTGGAGATGTTTCTCAAGAGCCTGGAGCTGATCAGCACCTTCAACCCCGAGCTCACCTCCGGCCAGATGCTGGAGGTGGAGCGCAAGATGGCGGTCACCAAAAAGCGGGCCTTCGAGCGCTGGGTGGGCCGTTCCTTGCGTCGCCGTGAGCAGGTGGAGGAGAAGGCCCGGCGCCGCTTTGACCGGGAGCGCAATCTGCGGGCCTGGATGGAATGGCTGGCGTTGGACGTCACCCGGCAGGCCGTGCTGCCCTTGGCCGCCCTGCTGGCGGTGGCGGTGGCAGGCGGCTGGTGGTGGGGCAGCCAACAGAATTGCCGCCAGGTGATCGTGTCGCCGGGCGTCACGGCCGGGCTGCAGCGCTAGGCCCCCAGGCGTCAGACTGGCCCATCCCCAGGGTGATGAGTGCCGCCATGGCCGCCGATCGCTTCCCTTCCCAGCGCCTTGATGCCCTGCGGCTCAAGCTGATGCAAGAGGTGCTGCCCGTGGGCCTGGCCGTGGCGGATCGGGCCCGCAAAGGAGGGGCCAAGGATGTGATCGCCGCCTTTCAGGGCGACGAGGATCCGATCGAGCAATTGCGCCAGGAGGGCTCGGAAGCTGCCAGCCAGGTGCGCGAGCGCCTTGATCGGCTCAGTCCTGGCCTGGGCAATCCGGTGATGAAGGTGGAGGTGCGCGATGTGGAGCCCGAAGCTTCCGCCTTCACCACGGCCAGCAACGTCGCCAACGTCCGTGGAGATGCCCCCCAGAGCGATAGCCCCCAAAGCGACGCCCAGGAGTTGGCGGAGGGCCTGAACCGAATTGCCGCTCGCTTGCAGTTGCTGGAGCAACGGCTCGGAGCCAGCTAGCCATGGTGTTTGGCTCCAGTACCCAGCGCCATAGCGGCATGGGCAAGCAGCCGGCCCTGTTGCTGGCGGTGGTGCTGGTGTTTGGCGGCGCGATGGTGGCGCGGCTGGCCTGGTTGCAGCTGGTGCAGGGGGCGGAGAACAAGGCCCGCGCCGATGACAACCGGATCAGGCTGATGCCCCGCAATCCGATTCGGGGCCGGATTCTGGATCGCCATGGCGCGGTGTTGGCCACCAGCCGGCTCACCTACAACCTCTACCTCCAGCCCCAGCTGGTGAGCGATCGCCAGTGGCCGCCGTTGCGCGATCGCCTGGCCCAGGTGGTGCAAATCCCCGCCGCCACCCTCGACCAAAAGCACCGCAGCGGCGCCAACCCCGAGGGCTTTCGCATCCCCCTGGCCACGGGCCTCAGTGGCGCCCAGGTTCTGCGCTTCCGCGAGCAGGCCGAAGCTCTTAAAGGAGCCGAGGTGGATGTGGATGTGCTGCGTAGCTATCCCCACGGCCGCCTGGGGGCCCATGTGCTCGGCTACACCAGTGGCATCACCGAAGACGAATACCGCCAGCTGGAGGCCAAGGGGTACCGCATCCGCGATCGGGTGGGCCGCAGCGGCGTGGAGAAGGCCTATGAGGCGATCCTGCGCGGCCAATGGGGCGGCCAGCAGGTGGAGGTGAATGCGGCGGGTCAGGTGCAGCGGATCCTGGGCGACAAGCCCGCCCAGCCCGGCCACGATCTCCGCCTCACCCTGGATCTGCCCCTGCAGCAAGCGGCGGAGCGGGCCCTCGATGGCGTTCGCAAGGGGGCGATCGTGGCGATGGATCCCCAAACCGGCGCCATTCGGGCGATCGCCAGCCGGCCCACGTTTGATCCCAATCTGTTTTCCGATGGCCCGACCAGCAGCCAGTGGGCCAGCCTCAATGCCCCTGAGGCGCCCTTGCTGAATCGGGCCTTTCAGGGGTTTCCGCCGGCCAGCACGTTCAAGCTGGTGAGCACGATTGCGGCCCTGGAATCGGGCAAGTTTTCCGCCGATTCCAAGCTGATGACCATGCATTCGTTCTGCTACGCAGGGCTTTGCTATGGCGATCACGCGGCCCTGGGGATGATCGGCTTTCCGATGGCCCTGGCCGTAAGCAGCAACACCTTCTTCTACCAAGTGGGCCTGAAGGTGGGCCCCACCGAGTTGTTCAAGGCCGCCCGCCGCATTGGCTATGGCTCCCCCACGGGTTTGGAGCTGCGCGATGAGGAAACCTCCGGCCTGTTAGGCGATCCCGCCTGGAAACAGCGGGTGCTGGGCGAGTCCTGGACGCCGGTGGACACGATCACCTCGGCCATCGGCCAGGGCGCCCTGCAGGTGACGCCGATCCAGATGGCCCGCCTCTATGCCGCCGTGGCCAACGGGGGCTGGCTGGTGACCCCCCACCTGGTGGAGCGCCCCACCCAACGGCGCTGGCTGGGCCTCAAGCCGATCACCTTGCAGGTGTTGCACAAGGGGCTGCGCATGGTGGTGACCAGTGGCACCGGCCGGGTGCTCAACGATCCCAACTTGCCCCCCGTGGCCGGAAAAACCGGCACCGGCGAGGATCCCCCCCGGCCTGATCACGCCTGGTTTGGCGGCTACGCGCCCGCCGGCAAGCCCACCCTGGTGATCGTGGCCTTTGGCGAAAATTCCGGCGGCTATGGCGGCACGGTGGCGGCGCCGATGGTGCGGGCCCTGATGACCACCTGGTTCCGGGGCACGAACGCGGCCGCCCCCGCCAAAACCAAGCCCTAGGCGACTAGTTGCAGCTCGGGTTTGGCGAGCAGTTGGCGGTAGAAGCCCCGCAGCTGTTCGGTGGCACCGGCCCAGCCCCAGCGCTCGGCTTCCTGGCGGGCGTTGTGGCGCAGGTCTTGGTGTTCGCCGCTCTCGCCCAGCAGCCGTTGGACGGCCGCGGTGAGGCTGCTGGCCCCGCCGTCGGCCCCTTCGGGTTCGTAGAGACAGCCATTGAGGCCGTCGGTCACGATGTCGGGGATGCCGCCCCGGTTGGCGCCTGCCACCGGACAGCCGGCGGCCATCGCTTCCAGCAACACCAGGCCCAGGGTTTCGGTGCTGGAGGGGAACACAAAGGCATCACCGCTGGCGTAGGCGGTGGCCAACTCCTCCCCAGCCAGGTAGCCCACGAAATGGGCGGCCGATCCGGCAAAGATGCGCTCCAGCTGGGGCCGGTAGGGCCCATCACCCACCAAGGCCAAGCGGGCATCGGGCATGGCATCGAGCACCGGCTTGATCCGCTCGATCTGTTTTTCCGCCGAAAGCCGGCCGATGTAAAGCAGCAGTTTGCCGGTGTCGCTGCGGCCGGCCAGCAGCTTCTCGCGCATCGCGGCCGAGCGCAGCTCCGGGCGGAACAGTTCGGTG
>CAYFKI010000082.1:0-5797 GCA_964343525.1 uncultured Cyanobium sp. | reverse complement strand
TGGGCCTGGGCAGCACCCGGGCCCATGGTCAACAGACCCAGCCCCAGCAAGGGCAATGCAGCAGCCTTCAAACGGAGCGAGCCAGCCATGAAAACCGGTAAGGCGCGGACTCGCCGCAAAGTTGCCCGACCTTACCCGTAGACGCGCGGTTCGGGACAGACCCCTTGGACCCGTTTGAGGACCTCCCCGTAGGCCTCAACAACCCCGCCAAGATCCTGACGGAAGCGATCCTTATCCAGGATCCGCTCCTGGCTGTCGGTGGTGGCCACATCCCAAAGCCGGCAGGTATCGGGACTGATCTCATCCGCCACCACCAACTCACCGGAGGCCGTGAGGCCGAGCTCAATTTTGAAATCGACCAAGGTGAGGCCAATGGCCAAAAACAGGGCCTTCAGCTCACTGTTCACCTGGCGGGCCAGGGCTTCGATCGCCTGACGCTGCTCCCCATCCACCACGCCAAGCAAGGCGATGCGCGCCTCGGTCAGCAGGGGATCCCCGAAGGCATCGTCCTTGTAATAGAGATCGAGCAGGGGCGGCTCCAGGGACGTGCCTGGCGCAATCGGCATCTGCTTGCACAGGGAACCGGCCGCAATGTTGCGGATCACCACCTCGATGGGAATCACCTGCACCGGCCGCACCACCATCCAGCGATCGCCATCCACCCCCAGGTAGTGGGTGGGAATGCCGCGCTGCATCAGGTGCTCGAACAACAGCGCCGAAATGCGGCAATTGAGCGGCCCTTTGCCTGCCAATTGGGCCTTCTTGAGGGCATTGAAGGCCGTGGCGTCGTCCTTGTACTCGACCGCCACCACATCCTCCCGATCCGTGGCGTACACACGCTTGGCCTTGCCTTCGTAGAGCAGGGCGCCGAGGGAATAGGCACTCATGGCTGGGGGGCGGATGGGAAAGGGGAGGAAGCAGACGGGGAGGGAGCCGGCTGCGGGGCAGCGGCATGGCCTCCAGGGGCCCTAGGCGAGCGCAGCTGACCCTCCAACGCCGCCAAGCGCCCCTGGTTGGTGGCATCGGGTACCGGGGAGCTAGAGCCAAGGGCCGCCCGCCGCCGGGCCTGCCATTCGCCATAGGCATCGTCGATGCGGCCACTAAGCCGCAGGCGCCGCTGCATGGCCTGGGAGGCCGGCTTGGAGGGAGAAGCCTCCAGGGCCAGCTCTTGGTCGAGCAGCTGGGCCACCAAACCCCAGGAGCCGGAGGCGGCCGCCTGCTCGAGGGCCAGCTCCATCAGCCGTTGGCGCTGGGACAGCGGCAGGCGATCGAGCAGCGCCACCGCCCGGGCGTAGCGCTCGGCCTGGAGAGCTCCGCTCGCCTGGCTGGCTAGCAGCACCTCGGCGGCCTCACGGTTGCGTCCCAAGCTTTCCAAGTGGGCGGCCAGCAGATCCAAGGCCGAGCGGGTCACCAGGGTGCCGTCGTCCTTCTGCTTCAGCGGAAGCTGACGCGCTTCCAACCCAGGGAGTTTGCCTGCCGCAAGCAGCTGCAAAGCCTGGGCCGCCAGATCGTGGTGAAGACCCGCTGCGGCGGCGCGCCACTGCATCACCAACCAGAACGTGCGCTCGGGTCCCGGGGCCGGGGCATAGCGAGCCAACACCTGGAGCGCCAGATCGGGGGCTTGGCAGCGCAGCAGCCCATCGGCGTTGGCCAGCACCACCGGCAGGTGCTGGGGGGCCGGTTTGATCGTGAGCAGCCGCTGTTGCAGCAGGCGCAGCTGGCCAGCATTTCCATCAGACAAGGCGCTCTGGCAGGCCTGCGTGAGGGTTTCCAGATTTCCTGTCTTCAACAGGGCCACAAAGGCTGGATCGAGGGCCGGCGGAGCCTTGGCCGCGGGGCTGGCACTGGCCAACCCAGCCAAGCCGAGCGAAGAGCAGGCCGCGAGGGCCAGCAACGGTGCCAGAAGCTGGGCCAAAGACTGGCTCTCAGACAGTGCCAGCAAGCGAGCAGGGCGCTTGCCAAATGCCGAGAATGGGGAAAGCCTTGCCGGCATGGAAAGAGGATGGGCCCGGCGGCCCGCTCAGCGGGGATCAACCTAGGGGACCTGCAGCCCCCCTTCCACCCCGATCCTCCTCTTTCATCCCCCTCATCCACACTCCCCATTCCGTCAGCTTCGATGGTGTCTGCCAGCTCCCAATCCCCAGCCCGCATCCTGGTGGTGGGAGGTGGTGGCCGTGAAAATTCGCTCGGCTGGGCCCTCAGCCGCAGCCAGGGGGTGGAGCGGGTGTGGGTCGCGCCGGGCAACGGGGGCACCGCCGCTTTGGGCGGCCCCGAGCCCCTGGCCATTGCCGAGAACGATCATCCGGCCTTGTTGGCGGCCTGCCACGCCCATGCCATTGAGCTGGTGGTGGTGGGTCCGGAAGCGCCCTTGGCCGCTGGCCTGGCCGACCTGCTGCGGGACGCGGGGTTCCCGGTGTTCGGCCCAGGGGCCGATGGAGCCCAGCTCGAGGCCAGCAAGCAATGGGCCAAGGCATTGATGGTGGAGGCCGGCATTCCCACAGCCGGCTACTGGCACGCCACCTCCCGTGAGCAGGCCCTCGCCGTGCTCAACCAACAGCAAACGCCCCTGGTGGTGAAGGCCGATGGCCTCGCTGCCGGCAAGGGGGTGACGGTGGCCGACACCCTGGCCGACACCGAAGCCGCGATCGAGGAGATCTTCAACGGCCGCTTTGGCAGCGCAGGGGCCTCCCTGGTGCTGGAGGAGCGCATCAGCGGCCCAGAGGTTTCGGTGTTTGCGCTCACCGATGGCCAAACCATGGTGTTGCTGCCGCCCGCCCAAGACCACAAGCGGATCGGCGAGGGGGACACCGGCCCCAACACTGGAGGCATGGGGGCCTATGCGCCCGCACCGCTGCTCGATGCCGCTGGGCTGGAAGCCGTGCGCCAAGTGGTGCTGGAGCCCACCTTGGCGGCCCTGCAACGCCGCGGCATCGACTACCGCGGCGTGATTTATGCCGGTCTGATGCTGACCGCCAGCGGCCCCCAGGTGATCGAATTCAACTGCCGCTTCGGCGACCCCGAGTGCGAAACCCTGATGCCGCTCCTGGGTCCTGAGTTGGCTGCCGTGCTGCTGGCCTGCGCCAACGGCAACCTGCCATCCGCCCCTCCGCTCACCATCGCCGCCCAATGCAGCGCCTGCGTGATCGCCGCGGCCGAGGGCTACCCGGGCAGCGTGCGCCAGGGGGATGCCATTACCAGCACCCTGCAGCCAGGGCCCGATCTGCAGCTGTTCCACGCTGGCAGTCGTGAGGGGGGCAATGGGCAGATCCTCACCAGCGGCGGGCGGGTATTGGCGGTGGTGGCCCAGGCCCCGGATTTCGATGGGGCCTTTGCCAAGGCCTACGCCGGCATGGCCGCGGTGCACTTTGAGGGAATCACCTACCGCCGTGACATCGGCCACCAGGTGCGCAGCCGATGACCACGGCCCAGGCGACCAGGCTGCAGGCGATCCGCCGCTGGTGGGCTGAATTCAGCCTGCAAACCAAGCTGCTGGTGGTGGCCACCATGGTGGTGAGCCTGTTGATGACAGGGATCACCTTTTTTGCCCTCAACGGCATTCAGCGGGATGTGCAGATCAGCGACACCCGCTATGCCCGCGACCTAGGTCTGCTGCTCTCCGCCAATGTGACCCCCCTGGTGGCTGAGGCCAATGACCGGGAGCTGGCGGCCGTAGCCGAGCGGTTCTGGCGCTCAAGTCGGAGCCTGCGGTACATCTTTTTCGCCGATCCCGACGGCGTGATCTACCTGGGGATTCCCATTGGCGCCAATGGGGGCAGCAGTGAATTGCTGCTCAGTCGGCGCCTAGAGCTGCCCGCTGACATCCAAAAACGGCCCGAAAACCCCCTGATCCGCCAGCACCTGAGCCCCGATGGCCAGGTGACCGATGTGTTTGTGCCGATGGTGAGCGACGGCCGCTACCTGGGGGTGCTGGCCCTGGGGGTCAACCCCAACGAAACCCTGCTCACCAGTGCCGCCCTGACCCGGGAAGTCACGGTGGCGGTGTTCATCTCGATCTGGGTGCTGGTGATCTTGGGGGCGGTGTTCAATGCCCTCACGATTACCCGTCCTGTGAAGGAGCTGCTGCAGGGGGTGCGCCAGGTGGCGAAGGGCAATTTCGAAACCCGTCTGTCGCTGCCAGTGGGGGGAGAGCTGGGGGAACTGCTGGGCGGGTTCAACACCATGGCCTCCCAGCTGGAGGTCTACAAGGCCGCCAACATCGAAGAGCTCACCGCCGCCCAGGTCAAACAGCAATCGCTGATCGCCACGATGGCCGATGGCGCTGTGCTGCTCGATGCCGAGGGCGCGATTGTGCTGGTCAATCCCACCGCACGGCGGTTGTTCCGCTGGGAAGGCCGCAACCTCGAGGGCAACGATCTGATCACCGAACTGCCCGAGCAACTCGCCATCGAGCTCCAGGCGCCCTTGGACAGCCTCACGAGCACGGCGAAGGAATCGGCCGACGTGCGCTGCCGCTTTGGCGAGCCGGCCCGCACCCTGCGGATCGTGCTGCAAGCCGTGCGCGATGCCAGTGGCGAAATCCTGAAAGGGATTGCCATGACCATCCAAGACCTCACGCGCGAAGTGGAGCTCAACGCCGCCCAGAGCCGCTTCATCAGCAATGTCTCCCATGAACTGCGAACGCCGCTGTTCAACATCAAGAGCTACGTGGAAACCCTGCACGACCTGGGGGACCAACTCAGTGAGGAGGAAAAGCAGGAATTTCTCGGCATTGCCAACGCCGAAACCGATCGCCTGACGCGCCTTGTCAATGACGTGCTTGATCTCTCCAGGCTGGAGAGCGATCGGGTCTGGGCCCTGGAGCCCCTGGAGCTGGGGCCAGCGATCGAGCAAACCCTGCGCACCTACCGCCTCAACGCCGAAGACAAGGGGGTGTCGCTGCACTTTGAAGCCGATCCCCAACTGCCGAGGGCGCTGGGCAACTGGGACCTGCTCCTGCAGGTGTTCGACAACCTGGTGGGCAATGCCCTCAAATTCACGCCCTCCGGCGGCCAGTTGATGGTGCGCGCCTACCCCTGGCCCGACCATTGCCAGCTGAGCGCCCCAGAAACCGAGAACCCCAGCTGTGCCCTCACCTCACCGCTGCCAAGGCTGCGCATCGAAATCGCCGACAGTGGCTGTGGCATCTCCGATGCCGACCAGAACAGGATTTTCGAGCGCTTCTACCGGGTTGAAAATGCCGTGCACACCGAAGCCGGCACGGGCCTGGGCCTGTCGATCGTGCGGGGCATCCTCGAGAAGCACGGCAGCCAGGTGCGCATGGCCAGCGCCCTGGGGGTGGGCACGGTGTTCTGGTTTGACCTTCCCCTCGAGGACTCGGACGCCGATGAAGTGCAGCTGATGGCCGATCGACGCCGCTTAAGCGAAGAGGCCCTACCGCTGGCGGCGGGCTAGTCCTCGTCGGCCACACCGCGCACGATCCGCGCCAGTTCGCTGCGTTCGTCGCTGGTGATGCGATGGGGCACCCCGGAAATAATCCGCTCGAAATTGGAGAAGGAATCCTTGATCTCCGGCCCGTTGCTCGTAATCACCCCATGAACTCCTCGGAGGTGTTGGTGAAGAAGCCAGCAATCTCCTCCTGTTTGGCATAGCCCGTCACACCGATCACAAACTGGCGGAAGGCGTTATGGCTCACGCCCCGGGCCAGGGCTGAGAGTGAATCGATCGCCATCCGCGA
The DNA here is from genome assembly GCA_964343525.1 of uncultured Cyanobium sp. Lineage (GTDB taxonomy): Bacteria > Cyanobacteriota > Cyanobacteriia > PCC-6307 > Cyanobiaceae > Cyanobium_A. The sequence goes on along the minus strand of CAYFKI010000082.1, from coordinate 102 downwards.
TGGCTTGAACTGACTGATTTCGGTTTTGATGATCTGGAGGTGGTCTTCCAGACCCGTGGATTCGGGATAGGCGCAGATGATCTTGAGCAGACCGTCCTGCTC
>CAYFKI010000081.1:0-5905 GCA_964343525.1 uncultured Cyanobium sp. | reverse complement strand
ATGTGGCCTCCTAGGGTCGCCCCCAAGCAGCTCCCATCCCCGTGACGGCCAGCCCCACCCCTTCCACCAACCCCGCCTGGGATGCGGTGGTGATCGGATCGGGCATCGGCGGCCTCGTAACCGCCAGCCAACTGGCCGCCAAGGGCGCCAAGGTGCTGGTGCTGGAGCGCTACCTGATTCCGGGTGGCTCCGGCGGCAGCTTCAAGCGGGCGGGCTACACCTTTGATGTGGGCGCCTCGATGATCTTTGGCTTTGGCCAAACGGGGCACACCAACCTGCTCACAAGGGCCCTGGCCGATGTGGGCGAGCACTGCGACACCGTTCCCGACCCCGCACAACTGGAGTACCACCTGCCAGGGGGCCTGCAGGTGGCTGTGGATCGGGATTACGCCAGTTTTGTGGAGCGGCTCACGGCCCTGTTTCCCCATGAGGCCAAGGGCATCCGCGCCTTCTACGACACCTGCTGGCAGGTGTTCCGCTGCCTCGATGCCATGCCCCTCCTTTCTTTGGAGGATCCGGCCTATCTGGCGAAGGTGTTTGTGCGCGCCCCCCTGGCCTGCCTGGGGCTGGCCCGCTGGCTGCCGGTGAATGTGGGGGCCGTGGCGCGCAGCCACATCCAGGATCCGGCCCTGCTCAAGTTCATCGACATGGAGTGCTTCTGCTGGTCGGTGATGCCAGCCGATCTCACGCCGATGATCAATGCGGGAATGGTGTTCTCCGATCGCCATGCCGGCGGCATTAACTACCCCAAAGGAGGGGTTGGGGTGATCGCCGAGCAACTGGTGCGGGGTCTGGAGCGCCATGGCGGCCGCATCCGCTACAAGGCCCGCGTGACCCAGGTGTTGCTCGAAGGCGAACCGGGCCAGGAGCGGGCCGTGGGCGTGCAATTGGCCAATGGCGAGAAGATTCACGCCAAACGGGTGATCTCCAATGCCACCCGCTGGGACACGTTCGCTGGGGAGGGCAGCGTGAGCAAGCCCCTGGTGCCCGCGCGCCACACCCCGAAGGCGGAGCGCACCTGGCGCAAGCGCTACAAACCCTCCCCCTCGTTTCTCTCCCTGCACCTGGGGGTTCGGGCTGATCTGATCCCGCCCGGCACCCACTGCCACCACCTGTTGCTCGAGCAATGGGAGGCGATGGAAGCCGAACAGGGCGTGGTGTTCGTGTCGATCCCCACCCTGCTCGCCCCCTCCCTGGCGCCGCCAGGCCACCACATCGTGCACACCTTCACCCCTTCGGCGATCGAGGCCTGGCAAGGGCTCAGCCCAGCCGACTACCAGGCCAAGAAACAGGCCGATGCCGATCGGCTGATCGCGCGCCTGGAGGCGATCTTGCCGGGTCTGGCAGGCGCCATCCACCACCGCGAAGTGGGCACACCCCGCACCCACCGCCGCTTTTTGGGCCGCATGGGCGGCAGCTACGGCCCCATCCCGGCGCTGCGGCTGCCAGGTCTGCTGCCCATGCCCTTCAACCGCACGGGCATCACTGGCCTCTACTGCGTGGGCGATTCCTGTTTCCCTGGGCAGGGGCTCAATGCCGTGGCCTTCAGTGGCTTTGCCTGTGCCCACCGCATCGGCGCCGACCTCGGGCTCAATCCCTGGAGCCTGCCGGCCTAGCTCCCAGCCTGCTGGCCTAGCCGCCAGGGGCGTGAACGGTCGCAGCGCAGCCATCACAGTTCATAGGCTGGCCCCTTGAAGGCCTGCAGCCATGGACCGCCCCGCACCGGGTTCGCCCTCCCCCAATTCCGGCTTCCCCGGTCCCAACTCCGCCGACCTGGCCCGCTACCTCGAGGCCCGCGGAGAACTGAGCAAGCCGTGGATGCTGCAACTGCTGCGCCTCACCAAGCTCAAGGAAGCCAAGGAGGACATGGATCCCCAGGAGTACCTGGCCAAGCTGCAGGAGGCCCACGCCGACCTGATGCGGCTCGGGGAGTTCTGGAAGGGGCGCGAACAGGAGGTGTTCACCGGCAAGTACCAACCGCCGGCCCTGCTGGAACCCTTGCCCGGCTCGCCCGAGGATCGATGACCTTCCAGATGGCGGCCCTGATCCGCCTCACCCTGCTGGGGCTCTACCTGGCCCTGGTGGCCCCCCTGCCGTTTCTGGCTCCGGACGCTTGGCGTTGGCCGCTCGGGGGAGCCGTCGCCCTGGGCATGGCCCTGATGGTGGCGCTCACCAGTGAGCAGGTGGAGCTGGATGGCGAGGGCCTGCGGGTGGGCCATCCCCGCTGGTGCCGTTGGCTGTTGCGCCGCGGTTGGTGTTTGCAGTGGCAGGAGATTGAGGGCCTCACGCCCGTGGGCACCAGCCAAGGCGGCCGGGTGTATTACGTGCGCAACCGCACTGGGGCGGCCTATTTGCTGCCCCAGCGGGTGGAGCGCTTTGAGGTGTTTCTGCAGCAATTCAGCCAGGCCACCGGCCTCGATACCAGCAGCATCGGGCGCCTTAGCCCCCCTTGGACCTACCAACTCCTAGCGGTGTTGACCGGGTTGTTCCTGGCCGGTGAACTTGCGATAGCCGGCTGGGCCCTTTAAGCCAGCGAACTTGCCGGTTGCAGCGGGCGCGACGGCGGCGCGTCTGTGTCGGAATCGGGCAGGGTTTCCAAGCTGAAGCGGTAGCCCTGTTGGCGCATCGTTTCGATGCCGCCCCCCTCGCCAAGGCCGGCCTGCTCGAGCTTGCGGCGCAGGGTGAGCACCTGGGTATCCACCGAGCGGGGGCCACCACTGAAGGGAGGCCAAGCCATCCGCAACAACTCCTGGCGGCTGCGCACCACGCCCGGGGGCATCAACAGGGCGCAGAGCAACGCAAATTCGCGGGGGCTGAGCTCCACCGGCTGATCGCGCAGGGTGACCTGGCGCAACAGCACGTGCACTTCTAGCGGGCCCACGCACACCCGTTCCTGCAGGCCGTTGCCACTGCGGCGCAGCAGGCTGCGGGCCCGGGCGGCCAGCTCCTCCAAGCCGAAAGGTTTACGCAGCACCTCATCGGCGCCGGCATCGAGCAAGCTCACCACCGGCTCCGAGCCGGTGCGGGCCGTGAGCACCATCACCGGGCAGCGCAACTGGCCGGCCAGCCGCAGCGCCGAACTCTCATCCAGGAGTTCCGCGCTGATCAACAAATCGGGCGATTGGGCCTGGCACACCTCCAGGGCTTCCCGGGCTGTGGCGACGGCGGCGGCCAGATGGCCGTCCTGGCGCAGTCGCTGGGCCAACACGGTGCGCAAAGTGCCGTGGGGATCCACCACCAAAACACGCTGGGGTTGGCTCAGCTGCGCAGGCTGGGATCGCGCTTGGTCCTTCACCGCTGAATCACCCATGGACCGAACTTAACGGGTCTGGCAAGGGAATTCGGGTATCAGGCGATGCCTTTCGATCTGGCACCTGGCCGGCGAGCGGCCTGTGGCATCGGGCGTCAGAATGGCGCGAGGGTTCCGCAGCCCATGACAGCCCTTCAGCATCCCGACGCCATCCGCCACTTCCAGTCGCTGTGCGATGCCTGCCAGGAGTTGGCGCACCGCTACCACAGCCCGGCAGAGATGCGCCTGTACGCCGATGGCTACCTGCATGCCCTGCGGCGGGCCGCCCTGCTAGATCCCTTGCAGCAACGGCGTTTAGAAGAACTGGTGGACCGCTGGATCATGGATCCATCGAGCTTCCTGGCCCCCGATGGCGACCCGCGGCCCATGTTCGAAACCGGCCGCTACTAACTGGCCAGAGCCACTTCCAGCTTCTCGCGCAATTCACCGGAGTTGTACATCTCGATCAGGATGTCGGAGCCGCCGATGAACTCCCCTTTCACGTACACCTGGGGGATCGTGGGCCACTCGGAATAGTCCTTGATTCCCTGGCGAATTTCCGGATCGGAGAGCACATCGAAAGTTTCGAAATGCACACCGAGGGAGTTGAGGATCTGCACCACGTTGTTGGAGAAGCCGCACTGGGGCATCAACTTGCTGCCCTTCATGAACACAAAGATCGGGCTGCTCGCGACGAGGGTCTCAATGCGCTGCTGGGTGGAGGCGTCCATAACTCAAGAAGGTGAGGAAGTTTGCAGGGCGAGGGCATGGATGGCTTCGCTGGCCAATTCCTGGCGCAAAGCGCCATAGACCAGCTGGTGCTGCTTGACGCGGCTGAGGCCGGCAAAGGCGGTCGACACCACCTTCACTTGCAGATGGTCGCCACCGCCGGTGAGGTCTTCCACCTCCACGGCGGCATCGGGCATGGCCCGGGTGATGGCCTCCTTCACCTGATCGAAATGCACCATCTGCAAAGCCTCTGCGGGGCGGAAATCTAAGGGTTGAGGTGAAGGTTCAGGCTTTTGCAGGGCCCCTATTTGCTGGGCCCCTACTTGCCGGCCGGAGCATCCAGCACCTGACCTGCGGTGTAAGGGGTGGTGGCAAAGCCAATTTCCACCAGGCTCTGGTAGGCCTTGCGACCTTCCGGAGTGGCGGGGGTCATGATCTTGACCACCTCCACCAGCAGGGGAACGGCCACCTCGGGCTGATTCTGGCGGCGGAACACGGCGGCCAAGCGCAGGTTGGCGGCGGCCAGGGTTTCGAGGGCTTCACGACCCTTTTGATCCATCTCCCGGGGAATGCGGGCATCCAGGCCGCGGAACGAACCGCTCAGATCGCGGTAGAAGCCGAGCAGTTTGCGGCAGTAATCGCGGGCGAGGTCGTATTGCTTGCGGGCCTCGGTGAGGTTGCCGCTAGACGCGGCCTGATCGCCCTTGGCCAGGGCCGCCTGCACGGCATTGATCGTGAGGGCCGCATCCACCGGCTGGGCCTGCTGCTGGGCCAAGAGGGGGGGCTGCATCCCAAGGGCCAGCACGGCCGAGAGGCCCAGCGAACCGCAAACAGAACCAACGGCCAGACCAAAGGGGGCGCGGGAAGGCCTACGCACAGGGGACACAACAAATTGTGCGGACTCTAAGGGGCCCCGCCAAACCCTCAATAGCGAAAGCCAATGGCACGCCGGGCCTGGGCTTCCGCCGCCAACATCGCGCCTGCCAATTGGTCGGTGAAGGCCTTTGCCGCCTCCCGGCCCTGGCCCACCGCCCGCAGGGGCTCACCCAGGCAGATGGCCACCCGATCACGGAAACGGGGGCAGAAGTGGCCGTAGGCAATCCCCACCGGCAGCACCGGCACGGCCACCCCTTGGCTGGCGGCCATCAGGGCCAGGCGGGCCAACCCTTGCTGCAGGCGTATGGGGCTGTCGTCCTGGCGGATACGTCCCTCGGGAAACACCACCATCTGGTGGGAGGTTTGGAGCAGGTCGACCGCGTGGCGCAGGGTGGCCATGGTGGGGCGGGCTTGGTTCACCGGGAAGCACCCCAACCGATGCAGAAACCAGCCCTGCAGGCCCTTCATCTCATCAATGGTCACCATGAAGCGGCAATCGCGGCCACTCACCCGCCGGCCCACGGCGTAGGGCAACAGCAGTGCATCCCAGCGCGAGCGGTGGGTGGGTGCCAGCAACACCGGCCCCTCCAGGGGCAAGTTGTGGCTGCCAATCACTTGCACATCTTTGAAATAGACGCGCAGGGCCACATCCTGGGTGAGCACCGTGGCCACCGGCGCCAGCCAGGGGCTCACGCCATTGCAGAGCGCGCGCTCCCGCGCCAGCACAGCTCCATCGGGCCCGGATTGGATTGCCTGGGCCGCCACCAACCGAGCCAAACGAGTGGCACGACGCTAAGGGCTCAGCCCGGCTAGCCAGGGCCGAGCGCGGGCAGTTGCACTGGCGGCATGCACTGGCTGCATCCAGCGGTGTCATGCAGCGGTGGAAGACAACCGATCCATAGGATTTTGGCCAGCCGGGGGCGGCGATCGGCCGCGCCCCACCGAACCCTCCCCCTCCATGGCCAGCCTCGGCGTCAACATCGACCACATCGCCAACGTGCGCCAGGCCCG
>CAYFKI010000080.1:900-5909 GCA_964343525.1 uncultured Cyanobium sp. | reverse complement strand
GGCGAACTGGCCAAGCTCAAGAGCCTGCTCGACAACCAAAAAGCAGCGGTCTGAGCAAGTCTTTGGGCACCTGGATTTGGCAGGGTCACCGCATTCACGTGCAGCGTGAAGGTGATCCGGCCAAGTCCACCAAAGTTTTATTGATCCATGGCTTTGGTGCCTCGTCCGGGCACTGGAGATTCAATCTTCCAGCGCTTGCGCAGTACGCCGATGTGCTGGCAATCGACTTGCTCGGCTTTGGCGCCAGTGACAAGCCCCGATCCCAGCTGGCAGGTGAGACGGCGCAGCCTGGCTCGATCTCCTATGGCTTTGCACTGTGGGGGCAACAGGTAGCCGACGCGGCCTTTGCCTTGTTGGGGCTGGGGCCCTTGGGCGAAAAGGGCGCGCCAAACGCACCCTCTGCCGAACCGCCCCAGCTGCACCTGATCGGCAATTCCATCGGCGGCATGGTGGCCCTCACCGCAGCCAAGCGGCTGGTTGAGCAGGGATTCACACCGGCGCAGATCGTGCTGATCGATTGCGCCCAGCGCACCCTCGATGACAAGCGTGTCCAGGAACTGCCCGCTCTTGAGCGGCTGAGTCGGCCCTTGATCAAACAACTGGTGCGCCAGCGCTGGGTGATTGCGCCGCTGTTTCAGCTTTTAGCCCAACCCGGCTTCATTCGCCAGGTGCTGCGTAAGGCCTACCCCAGTGGCGCCAATCTCAACGACGAGTTGGTGGAACTGCTGCACCGGCCGAGCACCGATCCAGGGGCCAAGGAGAGTTTTCGCGGCTTCGTGAACCTGTTCAACGACGCTCTGGCCCCCGAACTGCTCGCGGAGCTTTCGGTGCCGGTGCGCTTGCTCTGGGGTGGTGCTGATCCCTGGGAAGACCCCGAAGAAGCCAAGCGATGGGCCGAAACCTACCCCTGCATCCAAGCGCTTGAAATCTTGCCAGGCCTGGGCCATTGCCCCCACGACGAGGCACCTGAAAAGGTGAATCCGATCCTGGAGCGCTGGATTAACGCACCTGGGCCACCAGGTAACTGAAGGGCAAATCCAGCAACTTGCCTGCCTTCGGCACATAGGCGCGCTTGTTGAACACGTCGTACTGGTGTTGCTCGATCACATCGAGAATTCCGCGATAGAGCCGCAGCGATGCCCACACCGGCCAACGGGCATCGGGAGCCAACCAGCGCACCCCCGCCTCGGAGCGAGCAAACCACTCCCGGGCCCGCTCGAGCTGGAAGCGCATCAAGGCGCGCCAGTTGTCGTTGAGGGTGCCGGCCAACAACTCCTCCTCGGAGTACTGGAAGCGCTCCAGATCTTCCAGCGGCAGATAGATCCGGCCGCGGAAGCGATCCTCTCCCACATCGCGCAGGATGTTGGTGAGTTGGTTGGCAATCCCCAGGGCCACGGCCGCCTGGGAGGTATCGGGTCGATCACTCCAGGGCGCGGTGGTGTAAGCCGCATCCAAGCCCATCACCTCCTGGGTCATCAAACCCACCGTGCCCGCCACCCGATAGCAATACAGCTCCAGCTCCTCAAACGTGCGATAGCGGTGCTGGTTGAGATCCATCCGCTGGCCCTCGATCATGTCGAGGTAGGCCTGCAGGGGCTGGGGATAGCGCTCGAGGGTGTCGCGCATGACCAGATCCAAGCCATCGCGCACCTCCCCGGCAAACAAAGCCCGGGTGCGTTGCTCCCAGTGATCCAGCCGCTCAGCCAGCTCCGCCACGGGGCGGGCCTGGGCCTCGGGGCTATCCATCAGTTCGTCGGTGCGGCGGCACCACACGTAGATGGCCCAAATCGCCCGCCGCTTGGCAGGCGGCATCAACAACGTGCCGAGGTAGAAGGTTTTGGCCCACTCCGCCGTTTCCAGCCGACAGGCTTCGTAGGCCTCTTCCAGGCTGGGAAGGGGAACGGCAGCCGTGGGCTGATCAGCCAACACAGGAACGGAGGAGGAGCTCAAAGGTTGCTCAAGCCGCGACCTGGGCCGCGGGCTTGGATTTGGCCACGGCCAGTCGGCGATCAATCGCCGCCGCGCACTGCTTGCCGCTCAACACCGCGCCCTCCATCGAGGCGAGGTAACGCTGCATCGTGTAGCAGCCGGCCAGGAAGAAATTCTCAATCGGCGAGGCCTGATCAGGACGCAACTGCTGGCAGCCCGGCACGGTTTTGTACACGGACAGGGGCGTTTTCACCACCTTGGCCTTGCGCAGGGTGGCCTGATCGTTGCCGGTGAAGTGCATCGGGAAGAGGCGCTTCAGTTCTTCCATGGTGGCGGCAATGATGTCGTCATCACTGCGGCCGATCCAATCCTTGGCCGGCGCAAACACCAGCTCGAGCATCGAGCGGTTGGGATCTTCATACTCCCGGCACGTGTTGCTCATGTCGGCATACACGCTGAGCAGATCACTGCGGCTAAACAGCAGGTGGTCGATCTCGGTGAGCTTGCGATCAAACCAAAGGTGGATGTTGATCACGGGCACCCCATTCAACCCATCCAGCTTCTGGAAGTAGGGCATCGCCTTCCAGGCTTCTGGGATCAGGAGCTTGAAGGGATCCACAGGCATGGCGCTCACGTAGGCATCGGCCTCGAGAGTGCGCGGCTCCTGGCCCTTAATCCCGCCAATGCGGAAGGATTTCACCGTGCCGTTGTCGTTGAGCTCGATTTCACGCAGGGGGGAATCGAGATGCACCTCGCCACCCCGGGCCCGGATGTACTCCACCATCGGTTCACACAGCCGCTCGGGTGGGTTGCCATCCAGGAAGGCCATCTTCGAGCCATCACCCTCCTGCAGAAAACGGTTCAAAGCAGTCAGCACCACCGTGCTGGAAATCTCCTCAGGGTTGATGAAATTGAGGGCCTTGCTCATGGCCAAAAACACCTCATCATTCACCCGCTCGGGAATGTTGTGCAGGCGCAGCCATTCACTCCAGGAATATTGATCGCATTCCTCCACATAGGCCTGACCGCGCAACATGGCGGGCACCAAGCCCAGGCCAAAGGCAATTTTCTCGGGCCAGGTGAGCATGTCGTTGTTGCCCAAAATCGCAGCCACCCCATTGAGGGGGGCTGGCAAATCGGGGAAATCGAAGCGGCTGTAGGTGCCGGGTGTTTCCTTTTGGTTGAAGATCATGGAGTGGGATTTCCACTGCAGGCGATCCTCGATATCCAGCTCCTTAAACAACTGGCGCATGTTGCGGTAGGCGCCAAAAAAGATGTGCAAACCGGTTTCGTACCAGTCGCCGTCTTCGTCCTTCCAGGCCGCCACCTTGCCGCCGAGCACGTCACGGGCTTCCACCACCACGGGCGTGTGGCCCGCATCACAGAGGTATTTGGCGCACGACAGGCCGGCAAGACCCGCTCCGGCGATGACGACGCGCATTGGTGACCCACTCAATCGTGACGACAACCTTAAAGGCCGCCCATGCCTACAGTTGGCCGATCGGGTGCCCCCAGCCGCCAGACCATGGCCGACCTGCTCCAAACCCAGATCCCATCGGACCCATCCCCGGCCGGGGAGACCCTGCTGAAATCCACCACCCGCCACGTGCGGGTGTTCACCGCAACGGTGGAGAACGGCAATCTGGTGCCCGCCAGCGACCGCCTCACCCTCGATCTGGACCCCGACAACGAATTTGTCTGGGATGCCCCTGTGGTGGCCAAGGTGCAGCAGCGCTTTGCTGAGCTGGTGGAGGCCCAGGCCGGCGCCGATCTCACCGAATACAACCTGCGCCGCATCGGCTCCGACCTCGAGGGCTTCATTCGCCAGCTGCTCCAAGCCGGGGAGCTGCGCTACAACCCGGATGCCCGGGTGCTCAATTACTCCATGGGTCTGCCGCGGAGCCCCGAAACCCTGTGACCCGCTCGCGCTCCCGCCCCTACGACGACGGTTACGGCAACCGCTACGACGATCCCCGCCAAGACCCCAGGGGGTGGAGCGGCCGGGGTCGCGGCAATGGCCCCAAGGGTGACGGCCTAGGCGGGGGCTCAGGCAATGGCCCGGGGCCGTTTCAATTCAATGTGGCCACCATTGCCGTTTTGGCGGGTGTGCTCGTGGTTGGCATCGGCATTGGCACCAGCCTCTCCAGCAACACCCAGGGCGATCAGGGCAACATCGCCAGCAGCCAGCAACTCGACATGGCCGTGGCCGATCCCGAGTTCTGCAAACAGTGGGGAGCCAGCGCCTTCGTGATGGACGTGCAGATCTACAACACGATGAACCCCAGCAGCAGCTTCGTGACCCAGCCCTCGTTGCAACCGGGCTGCGTGATCCGCCGGGAGAACTGGAGTGTGTTGCAGAAGGAGGGAGCCGTGACCGCCGAGCAGATGCGCCAGTGCAAGCAACGGATGAACACCTTCGCCTACATCGGCTCCGTCAAAGACAAGCCCGTGGTGCGCTGCGTCTATCAGACCGACAACCGGGAAAACAAATTCATCACCAAGGGCGTGGCCGATGACACCGTGGGCGTGACCCCGGAATCCGAACAGTTCTAGGAAGCGATCTCCTGGGCCGCCTGCAGCGGGCGGCGCAGGGGGCTATCGGGGCTGGCAAACACCGGCAGCACTTCCTTGCGGAAGGCATCGGAGGCCCGCGAGCAGTAGCGGGCGGGATGGGTGATCAGCTTCAGCTGGCGCCGCACGAGTAGGTCGGCCACCTGGGGGCGATGCAAGGTGCCCGCCGAAAGCTCCCGCTCAATCGACACCACGGGTAGGAACGCGGCTCCAAGACCCGATTGCACGGCGTTTTTGATCGCCTCAAAGGAGTTGAGCTCCATTTCGATCTTGAGCCGCCCCACATCCAGGCCCGAGCGGGCCAGCAGTTGGTCCACCATCTTGCGGGTGGTGGACTGGGCATCCAGGCAGACAAAACCAAGCCGGTAGAGGTCGTCCTTGGTGAGCTCGGGCATCCGGGCGAGGGCGTGCTTGGTGGGCAGCACCAAAGCCAGCTCATCGCTGGCATAGGGCACTACCTGGAGCAGTTCATTGAGCTCGGTGGGCACCTCGCCGCCGATGATCGCCAG
>CAYFKI010000080.1:0-890 GCA_964343525.1 uncultured Cyanobium sp. | reverse complement strand
CGCTCCAGCCGGTGCGGCGGGTGGAGTGCACCTGCAATTGCACCGCCACATCCGGATATTTCTGGCGGAACAGGCCAATCATGCGGGGCATCAGATAGGTGCCCGTGGTTTGGCTGGCCCCCACCACCAACGAGCCGCCCTTGAGGTTGTGCAAATCGTCGAGGGCCCGGCAGGCCTCTTGGCACTGGCTCAGGATGCGGTCGCAGTAACTGAGCAACAGGTGGCCAGCCTCGGTGAGCTGGGCTTTGCGGCCACCCCGATCAAACAGCGACACGTTGAGCTGCTTCTCCAGGTTCTGGATCTGCAGACTCACCGCGGGCTGGGTCACATACAGGCTGTCGGCGGCCTTCTTGAAGCTGCCTTCGCTGGCAATCGCCCGCAGGATGCGCAGCTGATCGAGGGTGAAAGGCAGGTCTGCCATGGTTGCCGCGCAGACAAAAACTCTAGGGGGACCTTCCGGTCGCCAGAATCCCCAGCTTCACAACTGCCCATCGCCCCCTTGATCGCCAGCGCCGGCTCGCCAAGTCCCCTTGCCAGCGCCAGCGCGCACCACACCAGCCTGGTGATGCTGGCTCTGCTGCTGGCCTTTGCCGTGGTGCACAGCGGGGGGGCATCCCTGCGGGCCTGGGGGGCTGAACGCATCGGCGAGCGGGCCTGGCGCCTGCTGTTTGCCGCCGTGAGCATTCCTTCCGCCGTGGTGGTGATCGGCTATTTCCTGGCCCATCGCTACGACGGCATCCGCCTCTGGAACCTCCAGGACCAACCCTGGATCATCCCGGTGGTGTGGGGGGGCACGGCGATCAGCTTCCTGTTTTTGTATCCCGCCACCTACAACCTGCTGGAAATCCCAGCCGTGCTCAAACCCCAGGTGCGGCTGTATGCCACCGGGA
>CAYFKI010000079.1:0-5944 GCA_964343525.1 uncultured Cyanobium sp. | reverse complement strand
GCTGGTGGGTTCGAAGGCCGGTGTGTCGAAGTGAATGAAGCTGATGCCGTGGCCGCGACGGCGCAGGCCTTCGGTGGTGCTGAGGCCGTAGGTGACGTTGCCGCAAAAGGGCGACTTCTTGCCCAGCCAGGCAATGTGGGCCACCAGGGCAACGGCATCCGTGGGCTAACGCTAACAGCGGCGCCAGGGCCGCTCGTAGAGGGCAGCCGCCAGGGCAATCGCCGCCAGGGCCCACAGCACCGGCAACAGGCCATAGCGGCTCACCACCGTGCCCGCCAGCACCAGGGGCAGGCTGAGGGCGATGTTGATCAGGTTGTTCTGTAGGCCAAACACCTTGCCCCGCGAGGCTTCTGGGGTGTCTTCCTGGATGGTGGTTTGGGCGGGGATCGCCAGCAGGGCCGCCCCCACCCCCAGCAGGGTGCAGAGCCACAGGGTGATTACCAAATTGCCGCGCATCTGCCCCAGCAGCACCAGGCTCCAGGCGATGGTGCCCAGGCCCGCCGAGGCCAGGAGGCGGCGGTTGAGGCCATGGCCGAGTTGGGCCACCGCCACGGCCCCAAGGGCCAGGCCCAAGCCACTCATGGCCAGCAGGGTGCCGAACTGGGTCGGCCCCAGCCCCCGAATGGCCGAGGCCAGGCTGATCGCCAGCACGTAAAGGGCCGCGAGCAGGCTGTAGAGGAGTACGAGTTGGACCATGGCCCGGCGCACGCTGGCCACCTGGCGAAGCACCTGCAGCCCCTCGCCGATTTCCTGCCAGATGCTGCTGCCCGGGCTGTCTTTTGGGGGTTCTCCCACCCGGATGCGGGCAATCGAAAGGGCCGCAAACCCGTAGCAGATCGGCAGCAGCACGAATTCACCGTCGTGGAGGCCGATCCTGGTGAGCAGGTGTTGGAGCAGCCGCAGGATGGGATCCCCAAGGGCAAAGCCCACGATCGTGGCGCCCATGCTGGTGGCCTGGTAGAGGGAATTGGCCGCCAGGAGCTGGCGGGGCGGCACCAACATCGGAATCGCCGCCTGCTCGGCAGGCGCGAAGAACTGGGTGAGCACCGATTCCAGAAAGGTGATCACTAGTAGCGCCCAGTAGCCCCAGCTCAGCCCGAGCCACTGGGGGCCATCCAGCAGGCAAAAGGGAATCAGCAGGGCCAGGCCGGCGCGTAGGCCGTTGGAGGCCACCATCACGGTGCGTTTGGACCAGCGATCGGCCCACACCCCCGCCACCAGACCCAGAAACATGGCCGGAATGGTGTTGGCCACGTAGATCCCCGTGGCCAGAAGGGTGATCAGCTGGGCCCGGCTCTCCAGCTCGAAGTTGAACGCTCCGGCGGCTTCGGCGATGGCGCCGGTGCTGGGGGGTGTGCTGCTCACCCAGTACTGGGCGATCAGAAACACCATCAGCACGATGTAGAACTTGTCAGCCAGCTGGCTGAACAGTTGACCCAACCAAAGCTTGCGGAATTCCGGTAGGGCCAGCACGCCCTGTAATCCGGTGGGGGCTGGGGTGCCGCTCAAGGACCTGCTGCGTGATCGAGGGCCATTCATGATGCTCCAAAGCCCGTTCGCAGCAGCTTGAAGGCCCGGGGCCTGCGGCCGAGATGCTCGCTGCACCAGCTCTCCACCAGATCAAGCAGGTGGAGCCACACCCCCTCCGGGCCCATCAGCTCGCCATCGCGTCGGCGCGGTAGATGGGGCCTCAGCAGCCGTTGCAGGAGGGCCAGTTCGGAGGCGTTGAGCACCACCCTGGCCCCCGCGATCGCCCCAATCGCCAGTCCCTCGCTGGGCACCAGGCTGCAGCGCCACTCCCAGTTGCCAATGGGTGGCTCCAGGGGTTCGCCGCTGCGGCAGCAATGGGCCAGGGGCAGGGCATAGCCCCCCAGGGCCAGCAGGTGCACCGAGCCCTGCACGGCGATGGCTAGGGCTTCGCTGTTGGGCCCACACGCTTTGAGTAGCTCCTCCAGCCGCCCCAGTTGCAGCAACACCGTGGCCAGCATTCCAGGGGCCGCGCTGTCGGCCGGCACCAGGGCGAGGCATAGCTCGGCCAGGGCCTGGGCCGCGGCCAGGGTTTCCAGCCGTTGCCCCAGTTGGCCGTAGTGGCGCACCACCTTCAGCTGCCGTACCCGATGCAGCCCCGAGCCGCCCCCTACCTGCAAGCGCAAATGGGCCAGGGGCACGGCGGCGGCCAGGCTGCTTTTGGGCTTGCGGGCCCCTGGAACCGCCAGGCGCGTCAGCCCTTCTTGGTCACTGAGCAGGGTGAGCAGGCGGTCGTTTTCGCCCAGGGGTTTGCTGCTTAAGGCCAGCCCCTCGAGGCTCCGCTCCGGCATGGCTGGGCTCAGTCCTGCTGGCGCAGGGCCTGGATCAAGGCCACCCCCCGACTGGTGCCCAGGCGGCTGGCTCCGGCTTCCACGAGTTCGAGGGCGTGCTCGAGGCTGGCGATCCCGCCCGAGGCCTTCACGGCGGCGCGGCCGCGGGCCAACGACCGCAGCGTTGTGATCTGCTCCACCGTGACCGGTGGCCCGAAGCCACTGCCGCTTTTGAGGAAGCGCACCCCGGCATCCAGGCTGATTTCCACCAGCAGGGCCAAGGCGTCAGCGCTGAGACGGCCGGCTTCCACGATCACCTTCACGGGGCGATCCAGCTCGCAGATGGCGGCGAGGTCATCGAGAACGGCGTTGCTGTTGCCATCGGCCAGGGCCCCGAAATCGGGCACCACATCCAATTCATCGGCGCCGGCTTCGAGGGCGGCGATGGCTTCGGCCTGCTTGATCGCCGCTGGGATGGCGCCAAAGGGAAAGCCCACCACGGCAATCAGCTGGGGCGTCTGGCCCTTGATGCCCGTTGCCTGGGGCAGCTTGCGGCGGGCGGTGCCCACCCAGCGCGAGGCCACGCACACCCCGGCAAAGCCGAAGTGGCGGGCTTCATCGCAGCAGCGCTCGATCGCCTCGGTGCCCTGGTGGGGGTCCAGCAGGGCATGGTCGATCAGGGGGGCGAGGTCGAGGCGTTCCCGGTTCAAGACTCCTTGGCCTGGATCACCCCGAATCCTCCATGGTTGCGGCGATAGGCCACCTGGAGCTGGCCGCTGCTGGCCTCCCGAAACAGATAAAAGTCGTGGTCGATCAGCTCGAGCTGGTGGAGGGCGTCCTCCAGGCTCATCAACGGCATCGCAAAGTATTTGCGTCGCACACCCCGGCTTGGCAGCGCCGGCTCTTTGCCATCGGTGAGGGTGCCTTCCACCGGCATTTCGTTCACGACCTCTTCGGTGCCGGGGGTGACGGAGGCGCGGTGCCCCGTGCTGTGGTGGTGGTCCTTGATCCGATCGTGGTAGCGGTGCAGTTGGCGGCTGAGTTTGCCGGCGGCCAGATCAATGCTGGCGTAAAGGTTGTCGCTGTGTTCCTGGGCACGGATCACGGTGCCGTTGGCAAACACCGTGACCTCCACCGTTTGTTGGGGGACCCGGGGGTTGCGGGCCACCGAAAGGTGGACATCCGCCTCTTTGACCAAGCCATCAAAGTGGGTGATGGCCCGGGTCAGTTTGGTTTCGGTGTACTCCCGGATGGCGGGAGTCACGTCAAGATTGCGGCCGTGGATCAGCAGTTTCATCGGATGGCAACCGCCTCTGGTGATCGGATGGGCCAACGCTAGGAACGCTTGCCCATGCCACCCCCGCTCGACGCAATCCTTTTAGAAGCGCACCAGCCGGTGGCCTTCGAGCGGGCCTGGCAGCTGCAACAGGCGCTGCAGGAACGCCTGTTGCGTGATCCTTCTGGCCCCGACGCTGTGGTGCTGCTGGAGCACGAACCCTGTTACACCCTGGGCCGCGGCGCCGATCCCGCCTTTTTGCGCTTTGATCCGGCCCATCCCCCCTGGCCCCTGCACCGCATTGATCGGGGTGGGGAGGTCACCCACCACCTGCCCGGTCAGCTGGTGCTCTATCCGGTGCTCAACCTCCAGCGCCACGGTGCGGATTTGCATCGCTACCTGCGCGCCTTGGAGCAGGTGGTGATCGATCTGTTGGCCGAGCTGGATCTGGAGGGCGAGCGGATGGAGGGGCTCACCGGGGTGTGGCTGGAGGGCAAGAAAGTGGCCGCCCTGGGGGTAGGGGCCAAACGCTGGATCAGCCAGCATGGCCTCGCCCTCAACGTGAGTTGCAGCCTGGAGGGCTTCGCCCAGGTGGTGCCCTGCGGCCTGGTCGATCGCCCGGTGGGGCGCCTGGTGGATTGGCGACCGGAGCTCAGTTGCGGCCAGTTGCGGCCCAGGCTGCTGGCCGCCTTCGCCCGTCACTTTGATCTGGCCCTTCGGCCGCCTGAGCCCCACGAACGGCCCAAGGGGTGGTAATCCTGCTGCAGATCCAGGCCTGTGCCGTTTGCTGTGAGTCAGCCCTCCCCCTTCCAGGCCCCTCGGCGGGCTGAGATCCACTGGCGGGCCAGCCGGCAGGATCGCCGCGCCCTGGCCCAACGCAGCGATTGGGGGCACCTCAGCGGCCTGGAGCAGCTGTGGCCAGAGCTGGCCCAGCGCTACGGCGAGGCCATCGCCCTGGAGGCTCCCCATGCCAAGCCGCCCCAAACCCTCAGCTTTCGGGATCTCCACCGGCAGATCGGAGCGGCCGCCCTGGGCTTCGCCCAGCTCGGGGTCAAACCCGGTGATGTGGTGGCCCTGTTTGCCGAAAACGGCCCCCGCTGGTTGCTGGCGGATCAGGGCCTGATGCGCGCGGGCGCCGCCGATGCGGTGCGGGGCAGCAGTGCCCCGACCTCGGAGCTCGCCTTCATCCTGCGGGATTCCGGCGCCATGGCTTTGGTGGTGGAATCACCGGCGTTGCTGGCGGCCTTGGCGGAGTCGGGCGCGTTGGACGCTGATCGGCTGCGCTTTGTGGTGCTGCTGCAAGGAGAACCCAGCGAGCCGCAACTGGCCGGGATCCGCTGCCTGAGCTGGGCCGGTCTGCTCGAAGCCGGTGCCCAGGCCGGCGCCCTGCGGCCCCCCAGCGACGATCCCCATCGCCTGGCCACGATCCTCTACACCTCTGGCACCACCGGCGAGCCCAAGGGGGTACCCCTCAGCCACGCCAACCTCCTCCACCAGCTGCGCACCCTGGGGGTGGCGGTGGCGCCGAGGCCCGGCGATCGGGTGCTGAGCGTGTTGCCGATCTGGCATGCCTATGAGCGGGCGGCCGAGTATTTCCTCCTGGCCTGTGGCTGCCGGCAGACCTACACCACCCTCAAGCAGCTGCGCGCCGATCTGCAGAAGGTGCGTCCCCACTACTTGATCAGCGTGCCGCGCCTATGGGAGGCGCTGCTCTCCGGCTTCGACGATGCCCTGGCTGGGTTGCCTGCTGGGCGCCAGCGCCTGATCCGCAGGGCCCTGGCCAACAGCCTGGCCTTCAGCCGCCGCCGCCGTCAGGCCCTGGATCTCACCCTCACGCCGGAACCGCTGGTGCATCGGTTGGGGGCCGCCCTCGTGGCGGCGGGCCGTTGGCCCTGGCACCGGTTGGCGGGGGCCGTGATTTGGCCCAAATTGCGGGGGCAGATGGTGGGCGGCTGCCTGCGCACGGCCATCAGTGGCGGCGGTGCTTTGGCCGGCCACGTGGATGGCTTTTTCGAGGCGATCGGGATTGAGCTGTTGGTGGGCTACGGGCTCACCGAAACCAGCCCGGTGCTCACCTGCCGCCGCCCCTGGTGCAACCGCCGGGGCAGTGCCGGTCAGCCCTTGCCTGGAACGGCCGTGCGGATTGTGGATCCCCAAAGCCGCTCCCCCCTGGCCCTGGGCCAGACCGGGCTGGTGCTGGCGAAGGGCCCCCAGGTGATGGCGGGCTATTTCCATCGCCCCGAGGCCACGGCCCAGGTGCTGGATGGGGAGGGTTGGTTTGACACCGGTGATCTGGGTCACCTGCTGGCGGATGGTTCGCTGGTGCTCACCGGCCGTGCCAAGGACACGATCGTGCTCAGCAGCGGTGAAA
>CAYFKI010000078.1:0-6040 GCA_964343525.1 uncultured Cyanobium sp. | reverse complement strand
TCCTCCACCCGGCCCCAATCGGAGCTCTGGGCCTGCTTATCCAGCTCCACGCCCACCAGCTCCTGCACCACCTCCTTCAGCCCATGGCGGGGGCTGTAGGTGCGCCCGAGGCGGCTGGCCACTTTGGTGCAGAAGATCGGCTGCACCGCGATCGCCAGGTTTTCGGCCAGGGCCGCCACATCAAAACGGGCGAAGTGGAACACCTTCTCGATGGCCGGGTTTTCCATCAGCGCCTTCAACCGCGGCGCCTCCGTCTGACCCCGTGCCAGGCGAATACAACAAACGTTGTCGTGGTCGTCGCAGATCTGCACCAGGCAGAGCCGGTCGCGGCCGTGGATCAGCCCCATCGCTTCGGTATCCACCGCCAGGGCCCTCGCTCCGGCATAGAGCGCTGCCCACTCCGCATCCAAATCGCCATCGAATACGGCAAAGCGCGCGGGCGCGGGCAGGTTGCTGGCGGGGGAAGGGCTGGCCATGCAAAGCGGGCAGTGGGAACCCCCATGCTGGCAACCGGTGGACCCCAGGCAGAATGGCGCCCATGTCGAACACCAGCTCCACCCTGCTGCTCACCCTGCTTCTGGCGGTGGGGTTGGTGTTTTTTCTGCGCGCCGCCAGCAAAGACCGCACCACGGTGGTGGAGGTGCAGTCGCCCAAACCGGCGCTCGAAGTGCTCGAAGGCCTGAGCCAATGGCTCACGGCCCGCGGCTGGGTGGCCCAGGGCGGTGATCCCAGCAAGCAACTGCTGCGCTTTCGCGGCCAGGTGAGCTCCAGCCTGCCCCTGGCCCTGTTGCTGTCGGTGCTGGGGGGGCTGGGAGCCGGGTGCCTTGGGCTGGTGATTCGCCAGCTGTTGCCCCAACTGAGCTGGTGGCCGCTGCTGCTGGTCCTGGCCGGCCCTGGTGCAGGCGTGCTCTATTCCCGCCGCGCCGCCCGGGCCGAAATCGTGGAGCTGCGGCTGATCGCTGGCGCTGAAGGCGGTGGCAGCAGCCTCAAGCTCCGGGCCCATCGGGACGAACTCATCGCCCTCGAACTGGCCTTGGCAGGTCCGCTACAACTGGCCAGCGACGGAGCCCTGCTCAGTTCGCCGATCTGATGCGCCGCGATCTGCCTTCCCCTATGGGTGTCGTCCGCCTAGCCCCCGCCAACCCCTGGAAGCCAGCGGGCCCAGCATGGCGCGTGGGCCTGGGTGCCCTGACGGCCGTTCTGCTGGCGGGTGGAGCCGCCAGGGCGCAAACGCTGCAGGCCAGCGCCGATCCGCTCACCGGCCCCCGCTCCCCCCTGAACAAAGACTGGATTGGCAGCCGGCCCGTCAGCGCCACCACCGAGATCCTGGTGATGGCCGGCCACTCCGACTCCCAGGGCATCGGCGGTGCGGGCACCGGCGGAGCTGCGGTGTCCCTCGGCGGAGCCCGGCCGATGCAGAGCGGCATCACCGATGAGCTGTATTGGAACCTGGCCACCGCCCAGGAGGTGGTGCGCCAAGGGCTGGCCCGCGGCCTCGCCATCCGCTTCTACGACCCGATCCAGCGCACCATTGCCAACGCCAACGATCCCCGCACCACCTGGAGCGTGGGCAAGGCGCACGTGGCCCAGGGCGGCTATGCCCTGGAGATCCACTTCGACGCCTACGGCCGCGATGGCGTGGGCTCCGGCCTGATCCCGCCGATCATCCAGCAAAGCGCCATTGATGAAAGCCTGGCCGCGGCCTTTGGCTCCTATCCCCGGCTGTTCCGCGATGGGCTCGGTGCTCCCAAACGGGGCATTGCCATTTTGGAAATCGGCAAGTTGGAGGGCTCCCTGGAGGCCTCCCTGCGCAATCCCCAAACCCGTGAGGCGACCCTGCAGGCCATTGCCAAGCGGATCGTGGATGCCATGGAAGCCGGCCTGAGCCGGCCAGCCGGGCCCACCCTCAACGCCCTCGGGCCCTCCTACACAAGCACCGCTGACAGAACCAACGGCTTCACCACCTTTGTGCTTATTCCACCGCCTGGTGTGGAGAGCAGCGCCCAGTAAGGCTGTCATCCTCCAGCCAGTTCTGGGGCCTGGTGAACAGGCTGGTGAGCAGCTCTTCCCGGCTGCCGGGATCGGCCTTGTAGCCGTATTCCCAGCGCACCAACGGCGGCAGTGACATCAGGATCGATTCGGTGCGGCCATTGGTCTGCAGGCCAAAAATCGTGCCGCGGTCAAACACCAGGTTGAACTCCACGTAGCGGCCGCGCCGATACAACTGGAACTGGCGCTCCCGATCCCCATAGAAGGTGGGGTGCCGCTTCTCCACGATCGGCACGTAGCTGGGCAAAAAGGCATTGCCGCAGGCTGACGCCAGGGCAAACAACTGCTCCCAGCTTTGGCCGATGGCGCCGGTGGCCTGGCCCACCTGGGCCGCGGGCCCCTGGGGGTCCTGGCCCTTGTAGAGCACGCCAGCCGGGTCTTGGTAGTCGTAAAAGATGCCGCCCACCCCGCGGGTTTCATCGCGGTGCTTGAGATAGAAGTATTCGTCGCACCAGGGCTTGAACACCGGGTAGTAGGCCGGGTTCACCGAATCGCAGGCCCCTTTCAAGGTGCGGTGAAAGTGCTTGGCGTCTTCGAGGAAGGGGTAGTAGGGGGTGAGGTCGGCGCCGCCGCCAAACCACCACACCGGACCCGCTTCGAAGTAGCGGTAATTGAGGTGCACCGTGGGCACGTAGGGGTTGCGGGGGTGCAACACCATCGAGGTGCCGGTGGCAAACCACCGCTGCCCCTTGGCTTCGGGCCGTTGGCTCAGGATCGAGGGGGGCAGCTGGTCGCCCTCCACCTCGGAGAAGTTGACGCCGCCCTGCTCAAACACGCGGCCGCCTTTCATCACCCGCGAACGGCCACCACCGCCTTCCGGGCGCACCCAGCTCTCTTCCTCGAAGCTGGCGCCGCCGTCGAGTTGTTCCAGGCCGGCGCAGATCGAATCCTGGAGCCCCATCAACAGGGCCTTGGCCCGGCTGCGGGAATCGGCGGGCGGGGCTTCCAGGGCAGGGGCCGCCGGCTTTGGTGCCGCAGGGCTGCCAGCCAGCTTGGATTTGCCGCGAGCAAGCCAGGCCTTCAACATCGCGCGTGCGCCAAGGAGACGGTTGAAACCGTGCCACCTTTTCAGGCCACCAGGCCATCCCACAAGCCTTTGAGAGGCTCTGTCATGGCCCCTAGGATCACGAACCCAAGTCGCCCGTAGCGATGTCTTCCAGCGAGCAGCTGTCCAGCGAGCGGGCTCAGGCCGCCCTTGAGGCAGCGCTTCAGGACATCACCGATGCCGGCAGTGGTCGCAGCCTGGGCGAGCTGGGGTGGATCCAACAGCCGCGGCTGGTGGGGGAAAGAGCCGTGGTGCGCCTAGCCCTGCCAGGCTTCGCCCAGAGCCAGCAGGCCCGCATCGCCCAGGCCATCCGCGACGCCGCCCTGGGGGTGGATGGCATCACCGACGTGCAGATCGAAGTGGGCGCGCCGGCAGGGGCAGCGCCGATCGGCGGTGCAGGCCATGGGGCCAGTGGTGGCGGCCATGGGCAGGTGCCCGAACGCCAACCCATCGCCGGCGTGAAACAGGTGATTGCCGTGAGCAGCGGCAAAGGCGGTGTGGGCAAGAGCACCGTGGCGGTGAACCTGGCCTGTGCCCTGGCGGCCAGGGGCCTGCGGGTGGGACTCCTCGATGCCGACATCTACGGCCCCAATGCGCCCACGATGCTGGGCGTGGCCGATCAGACCCCCGAGGTGCAGGGAGAAGGCGCTAGCCAGGTGCTCACCCCGATCGACACCTGCGGGGTTGCCATGGTGTCGATGGGGCTGTTGATCGCCGAGAACCAACCGGTGATCTGGCGGGGCCCCATGCTGAACGGAATCATCCGCCAGTTCCTCTATCAAGTGGCCTGGGGTGAGCGGGATGTGGTGGTGGTCGACCTACCCCCCGGCACCGGCGATGCCCAACTCAGCCTGGCCCAGGCGGTGCCCATGGCTGGCGTGATCATCGTCACCACGCCCCAACAGGTGTCGCTGCAAGATGCCCGCCGGGGGCTGGCCATGTTCCTGCAGATGGGCGTTGATGTGCTCGGTGTGGTGGAGAACATGAGCGCCTTCATTCCCCCCGATGCGCCCGAGAAGCGCTACGCCATCTTTGGCAGCGGTGGCGGCGAGCGCCTGGCCACCGAAGCCGGGGTGCCCCTGCTGGCCGAGCTGCCCCTGGAAATGCCCGTACGCGAAGGCGGCGATGGGGGCCGTCCTGTGGTGCTCTCCGCTCCCGACTCCGCCACCGCCCAGGCCTTCGGGGCCCTGGCCGAGCGCTTGGAGCAGCAGCTGCTCGTGCCGGCCTGAGGCCCATGGGGATCCTGGTGGCCCGGCGCAAAGGCCTGTTTGCCGGCGGCGACCGCAGCCGCAAAGGCTGGCTCGATGGCGTCGACAAAATCCTCTGGGGAGTGCCGCTGGCGATCACCCTGCTGGCCGGGATCCTGATCGCCAGCACCCAGCGCCAGGCCGCCTACGCCGATTGGTACGACCACTGGATCACCGCCGCCGTCGGCCTGGCGATCGCCCTGGGCCTGGCCAAGCTGCCCCTCGAGCGCCTGCATGCCCTGCTGGCCCCGCTCTACGGCCTCACCGTGATCAGTCTGGTTGCGGTGCGCTTTGCCGGCACCTCAGCCCTGGGGGCCCAGCGCTGGATCAACATCGCCGGCTTCCACGTGCAGCCCTCGGAATTCGCCAAGTTGGCGGCCATCTTGTTGCTGGCCGGTGTGCTCTGCCGCTTCC
The DNA here is from genome assembly GCA_964343525.1 of uncultured Cyanobium sp. Lineage (GTDB taxonomy): Bacteria > Cyanobacteriota > Cyanobacteriia > PCC-6307 > Cyanobiaceae > Cyanobium_A. Next base: position 1,285 of record CAYFKI010000078.1, on the reverse strand, counting down.
CGATTGAGCGACCGGTGGATCTGGTGCGCCCCAGCACCCTGATTGCCCTGCCCTGGCTGCTGGTGTTCATCCAGCCCGATCTGGGCACCTCCTTGGTGTTTGGGGCCGTGCTGCTGGTGATGCTGTTTTGGGCGGGCATGCCCCTGGCCTGGCTGATCCTGCTGCTCTCGCCTTTGGTCACGGCGATCGTGGCCGGCACCCTGCCCTGGGGCCTGGCGCTGTGGATCCCCCTGATGGGCACCTTGGCCTGGCGCTCCCTGCCCTGGAAGCGCACGGCCCTGGCGGCGGTGCTGGCGATCGAGGGATTGTTTGCCGTGATCACCCCCTACCTGTGGATGCATGGCCTGAAGGACTACCAACGGGATCGGCTGGTGGTGTTTCTCGATCCCGCCAAGGACCCCCTCGGCGCCGGCTACCACCTGATGCAAAGCAAGATCGGCATTGGTTCTGGAGGCTGGTTTGGCACCGGGTTGCTCCAGGGGCACCTCACCAAACTGCGCTTCATCCCCGAGCAGCACACCGACTTCATCTTCAGTGCCATGGGCGAGGAAACGGGCTTCATCGGCTGCGTCCTCTTGATTGCGGCCTATGGGCTGCTGCTCTGGCGCCTGCTGCAAATCGCCGGCAGGGCCCGCACCGATTTCGAATCCCTGGTGGTGATCGGCGTCGCGGCCATGCTGATGTTCCAGGTGATCATCAACATCTCGATGACGATCGGGCTCGGGCCAGTGACCGGGATTCCTTTGCCGTGGATGAGCTATGGCCGCTCCGCCATGCTGGTCAACTTCGTAGCCCTGGGCCTGTGCGCCTCGGTCGCCAGACGCGGCAAAACATCCCTGGATCCATGGTGAAACCAAGCCCATGAATGCCAGGCCCCCTGCTGCCGCCAGCCTGAGCGTGCTGCGCCAGCAGCTCGCCGAAGGGGTGCCGCCGGGCGTGGGCAATGAAGACAGCGTGCGCCGCCAGTGGTGGGCAGCCCTGGCCACCCTGCAGGAAGACCTGCTCCTGCCCCAAGCCCAGCTCCAGGGCCTGTGGCTGGCCGCTCCGCTGCCCGCCCTCTACGAGCCCGGCCTGCTTGGCCAGCTGCAGGGATGGGTGTGGGCCCCCTCGGAGCTGGAGGGCCTGCTGCCCGCGGCCTCGGGTCTGCTGCCGGGGAGTCGCCCCCCGAGCCCCAACCCCATCTCCAGCGGTGGTTTCCGCCGCCTGGCCCTCCACAGCGATGACGGCACCGACCCCCTGCTGTTGGTGATCACCCCCACCGTGCAGGTGGCCCTCTGCCTGGATG
>CAYFKI010000077.1:0-6057 GCA_964343525.1 uncultured Cyanobium sp. | reverse complement strand
GACAACGCCGTGGTCAATGCCCGGGTGCTGGATCGGATGACGCCGGGGCAGCAAAACTTTTTCCTCACCTGGGGTCTGGTGATCCCGGTGTTTGGCGTGCGCTTTCTCGGCCCGCTGCTGATGGTGGCCCTGGCGGGCCAGGTGGGTCTGGGGGAGGCCCTCGATGCCGCCTTCCACAACCCCGCCCACTACCGCGAACTGCTGGAGGTGGCCGAGCCGCGAATCCTGGCCTTTGGCGGCATGTTTTTGCTGATGGTGTTTCTGCACTACTTCTTCGACGACGCCAAAACCCTGCACTGGTGGACGGCCTTGGAGAGGCGCCTCAGTGATGCCGGCCGGATTGAGGCCCTGGAGGTGGCCGTGGCCTTGATTGTGCTGCTGGTGGTGGTGGCGATCGCGCCCGCCGAGCTGCGGGGCGATCTGATGGTGTGTGGCGTGCTGGGGGTGGTGTTGCAACTGCTGGCCACCTCCCTGGCCGATGCCTTTGGCGATGAGGCGGAGGCCGGGGCGCGGGTGGCGGCTGGCAGCGGGCTGGCGAGTTTGCTCTATCTGGAACTGCTGGATGCGTCCTTCAGCCTCGATGGCACGATCGGCGCCTTTGCGATCACCCAGAACGTGGTGCTGATCATGGTGGGCCTGGGCCTGGGGGCCCTGTTCATCCGCTCGCTCACCCTGATGCTCTCCAGGGAGCGGGCGCTGGATCAGCTGATCTATCTCGAGCACGGCGCCCATTACGCCGTGGGCTCCCTGGGCCTGGTGATGCTGGTGAGCATCCCCCTGGCCGCCCACGAGATGCACGTGCCGGAGTGGCTCACGGGCCTGATCGGCATGGTGCTGTTGGCCCTGGCCCTGGCGGATTCGATGCGCCAAGCCAAGGCTGCCGAGCCCGACCCCTAGTCGCTGGCCGACGCTTTCTCGGTTTGGGCTTCCTGGGGCGGCTTGGCCAGGTCGCTGAGGCGGGCGATGGCCAGGGTGGAGCCGCCCAGGGCTGCCAGAAAGAGGGCCGTGAGCACCCAGCCCCGGGTGCGGCCGGCGGGGGCTGGCTCCTGGGCGCGGGGATGCCCGCAATCCGAGCAGATCAGCATCTTGGTGCTGCGGCCCACCTTGGTCACCATCCGGCAGCCGCATTTCGGGCAGGTCATGGCGGCAACCCCAGGGGCAAGCGGTTGGCGGTGAGCCTAGAAGTCGCCGCTGGGCATGACAGTGCGTGCTGAGCGGTCCTGCAGGCCGCGGCGCGTTCTACGATATTGCAACTCACTTTCAATAAGGATCGCTCGATGCGAATGCCCGCCCACCTGGCCGATCTGGCTCCCGGGCAATCGGCCACCATTGCGGCCATTGAGGCCCATGCAGGGCTGCGCAATCGCCTCGAAGCCCTCGGGCTGTGCGAAGGACAGCGGGTGCAGATGCTGCGGCGGGCTTGGCTGGCGGGGCCCCTGCACGTGCGGGTGGGCATGACCGAGCTGATGCTGCGCCGACGGGATGCCGCCCGCGTGGGACTGGATCCCTGGCCGGTGGCGGCGTGAGCACGATCGCGGTGGTGGGCATGCCCAACACGGGCAAGTCCACCCTGTTCAACCAACTCACCGGCAGCCACGCCCATATCGGCAATTGGCCGGGGCTCACGGTGGAGTTGATGCAGGCCGAGCTGGATCTCCAGGGCACCAGCGCCCAGCTGGTGGATCTGCCTGGCATCTACGACCTGCGCGGCCACTCCGACGACGAGGCGGTGGTGCGTCGGTTTTTGGAATCCACGCCCCCCGATCTGGTGGTGGTGGTGCTCAATGCCAGCCAGCTCGATCGCCAGCTGCGCCTGGTACTGCAGGTGCGCCAGCTGGGTTTACCGGCGGTGTTGCTACTCAACATGGCCGATGAGGCCAAGCGCTTCGGCGTCACGATCAACACCACCCGCTTGGCCGAGGCGTTGGCCATGCCCGTGGTGCTGCTCAGTGCCAAGTACCGCCGCGGTCTGGGCGAGGCCCGCCAGGCGATGGTCAAGGTGTTGGCCAAAGGAGCGGCCCTGCCGGCTGGGGGCCAGACCCGGCCTGGGCTGGCCCACCTGGAAGCCACGCTGGCGGAGGGCGATGGCGGCCTCTCGGGGCAGATCGCTGAGCTGCTGGCCAGCTCGGTGAGCCTGCCGCCGCAATGGCGCGACCGGCTCACCCGCCGGCTCGATGCGGTGCTGCTCCATCCGCTGCTGGGCCTGCCGCTGTTTTTCCTGGTGATGGCCCTGATGTTTCAGGCCATCTATGCGGTGGGCGTGCCCGTGCAGGAGCTGTTGGCCACCCTGCTCGATCGCTTCGGCCAGGGGGTGATTGCCCCGCTGATCAGTGGCCTGCCCCCTTTTGTGAAGGGCTTTTTGCTCGAGGGGCTCTACCAGGGCATTGGCACGGTGAGTGCGTTTTTGCCGGTGATTTTTCTGTTCTTCCTGGCCATGGGCGTGGTGGAAGACAGCGGCTACCTCTCCCGGGCGGCCTACCTGATGGATGCCTTCATGGAGCGGCTGGGGCTGGATGGCCGCTCCTTCGTGCTCTCGCTGATGGGCTTTGGCTGCAATGTGCCGGCGATCCTGGGCACGCGGGTGATGCGGGATCGGGGGCTGCGGCTGCTGTCGATGCTGATCATTCCCTTCTCCCTCTGCTCGGCCCGCCTGAACGTGTTTTTGTTCATGGCGTCGGTGTTTTTTGCACCGCGGATCGGGGCCCTGGTGATCTTTGGCCTCTATGTGATGAGCTTTGCGGCCGCCATCCTTACGGCGCTGCTGTTCAAGGGGCGGTTCACCAGCCGGGAACCCCTGGTGCTGGAACTGCCCCCCTACCGCTTCCCCACCGTTCGCCAGATGCTGAGCCGCGCCTGGCTGGAAGTGCGGCACTTTTGGTTTTGGGCGCGCCGCTTCATCATTTTTGGCGTGATTGCCGTGTGGCTGCTCAACAACCTGCCCTTCGGGGTGGAGCCGGCCTCGGCCCAATCGCTCTCAGGCCTGCTCGGCACCGCCCTGGTGCCGGTGCTCGGCCCCATCGGCATCAACCCCAAGTTGGCGGTGGCTTTGGTGTTTGGCTTCATCGCCAAAGAGATCGTGCTGGGCGGGTTGGCTGTGATTTACAGCCAGGCCAATCCGGTGGCCCTCGGCCATGCCCTGGCGCTGGATGTGAACTGGGTGCAGGCGGTGAGCTTCATGATTTTTACCCTCCTCTACACCCCGTGTCTCTCCACGGTGGCGGTGATTCGCAGTGAATCAAAGAGCGCCAAATTTGCCTCGTTTTCGGTGCTGTGGTCGCTGGCGTTGGCCTGGGTGAGCAGTTTTGTTTTTTATCAAGTGGCGATGGCCTTGGGTTGGGCAGGGGTAGGGGTGCATTAAGGGCCCTAATCCGCTTGGGCCCGGTGACGCCCGAATGATCACGATTGCTTGTTGAACCAATAGGAAAGGGCGTTTGCTAGAAGGCCCCAGCTCCAGGATTTGATCCTTATCGTTTGCGGCCAAACGCCTTTTTGGTCGCGTCCATGACAGCCGCCTTTCTCCAGACGGCCTGGTTGGTTCCGCTCTATCCCCTTGTGGCGGCCCTCCTGTCGTTGCTTTGGTCTCCGGGGGTGATTTCCCGCACGGGACCACGCCCCTGTGGCTACCTCAACCTGCTGATGGTGGCTGTGGCTTTCGGCCACAGCCTGGTGGCCCTCACCGCCTTGCACACCAATGCCCGCGCCGGCGCTGAGGCCCTGTATCGGCCCATCAGCTTTGGCTGGAATTGGCTGGATACGGCGGGGTTGCGCATTGGCTTTGACGGTCTGGTGACCGAGCCAGCCCTGATCGCCATGGCCGTGATCACCGGCCTCCATCTGCTGGTGCAGATCTATGCCATCGGCTACCTCGAGATGGACTGGGGCTGGCCCCGCTTTTTTGGCTGCCTCAGTTTTTTCGAGGCGGGCTTGTGTGGCTTGGTGCTCACCGATTCGGTGTTCTTCAGCTACGTGATTCTCGAGCTGCTCACCTTGGGCACCTACCTGATTGTGGGCACTTGGTATAACCAGCCCCTGGTGGTGAAGGGGGCGCGCGATGCGTTTCTCACCAAGCGGATTGGTGACCTGATCTTGTTTGCCGGGGTGATCGCCCTGTTGCCCATGGCCGGCACCTGGAACTTCCACGGTCTGCAGGCCTGGGCCGCCGATCTCACCAACAACCACACGCCCCTCCCTGCGGGCTTTTCGTTGATCCTGTTGGCCCTGATTGCGGGGCCCATGGGCAAGTGCGCCCAGATCCCCTTGCACCTCTGGCTGGATGAGGCGATGGAGAGCCCCCTGCCCTCCACGGTGTTGCGCAACGCGGTGGTGGTGGTGGGCGGCGCCTGGGTGCTGCTGCGCCTGGAGCCCCTGCTCGAACTCAGCCCCCTGGTGCAATCGGTCCTGGTGGTGGTGGGTGGATCCACGGCCGTGGTGGCCTCGCTGATTGCCCTGGCCCAGGTGGATGTGAAGCGGGCCCTCTCCTTTTTGGTGAGCAGCTGGCTGGGGCTGTTGTTTGTGGCCGTGGGCCTGGGCGGCATCGCCGTTGCCGACCACCTGATGCTCGTGTACCCCCTGCCGATGGCCCTGCTGCTGATGGCGGTTGGCACGATCGTGATCAGCAACGTGACCCAAGACCTCACCCAGCTCGGGGGGCTTTGGAGCAAGCGCCCGCTGATCGGCATCGCCTTTTTGGCAGGCGCTGCCGGCCTGATGGGGCTGCCTCCCTTTGCCGGTTTTGCCGCCCTGCGGGAGTTGTTGGAGCTCACGGCTGGCAGCAACCATCCGGCCTTGCTGAGCGGGGTGGTGCTGCTCAGCAACGCGTTGATCAGTGCCGGCCTGATTCGGGTGTTTGGTCAGATCTGGGCCGGCCGGCCCACCCCCTTCACCAAGCGCTCGCCCGAGGTGCTCTGGCTGATGGTGCTGCCCACGTTGGTGTTGATGGGCCTGGTGCTGCACCTGCCCCAGATCCTGTTGCGCAATGGCGTGTTTGCCCTTGCACCGGTGCCGGGCTGGGGCCCCCTGGCCTGGCCGCTGGTGCTCTCCACCCTGGTGGGTGGCGGGCTATCGGCCGCCTTCTACCTCCGCCCCCACGCCAAGGCCGAGCTTCCCTCCTCGCTGGGAGGCCTGCAGAACTGGCTCGCCCACGACATGCAGACCGAGCGCTTCTACCACCGCACGGTGGTGGCCCTTGTGTTGTTGCTCGCCCGCTTGGGCTCCTGGAGCGACAGCCGACTGGTGGATGGCTTCAGCGGCGGCACCGGTGCGGTGGCCCTGGCTGGCGCCAAACGCCTCAGCCTCACCACCAGCGGCCGGTCCCAGGCCTACGCCTTCACCTTGGTGTTGGGGGTGTTGCTGATGGCGGCCTGGCTGATCGCCGGCGATCCGCGTCCCGTGTCCACCGTGTTGCCCTGAGGTTGTCGCGATGACTCTGCTTCTGTTGTTATTTCTCCCGTTGCTCACGGGGTTGGCTCTGCCCTTGCTGCCGGCGGGGCGTCCCCTGCTCGCGCGCGGCCTGGCTGCAGCGTCGGCCCTCATCCAGCTTGTGTTGGGCCTGATGGCCTGGCAGCAGCCCCCCGCCGACCTCAGCCTCAGCTGGCTGCCCCGGTTGGGCTTGGGCCTGGATCTGGGATTGGACGGCCTGTCGCTGCCGATGGTGTTGCTCGCGAGCCTGATCACCGCCATGGCGGTGCTGGCGTCGCCTGCTGATCAAAGCCGCCCCCGGCTCTATTACGCCTTGATGCTGGCCACCAATGGCGGGGTCGTGGGGGCGTTCCTCGCCCGCAACGCCCTGTTGTTCGTGCTTGCCTTTGAGCTGGTGCTGATCCCCACCACCCTGTTGGTGGCGATCTGGGGGGGTGAGCGCCGGGCGGGTGCGGCCGTGCGCTTCCTGTTGTTTGGGGCCGTGTCGGGTCTGGCGTTGTTGGCGGGGGTGTTGGCGTTCGGCTGGTTGGGCCAAGGGGCCCCTGGCGCCGATTCCGCCGTGAACTTCAGCTACGAGGCCCTCGCCGCCGCTCCGCTCCCCGCCTCTGCCCAGCTGCTGGTGTTGGCGCTCCTGTTGCT
>CAYFKI010000076.1:0-6097 GCA_964343525.1 uncultured Cyanobium sp. | reverse complement strand
GCCGCGCCCCCAGCCTGTGGCGCCGTTGCGCAAGCCCCCCCAGGTGCTGATGATCAAAAAGGATCAGCCCCAGGACCCCGAGCCCGCGGAAGCTGGGACCCCGGCTGCTGAGGCGGCGGCAGCTCCCAGCGCCCCCGTGGCGCCGAGCCCTGCCAGCCAAGCAACGCCTGCACCCCGCTCTAGCAGCTCCGTGAGCGATGAGGAGCTGTTCGATCTCGGTGGGATGGAGGGTCTCACCATGGCCGACCTGCTCGGCCCTGACCCCGGCCGCCAGCGCCCAGGCCGTTCCCAGCCAACGGCCGTCTCCCAGGCCGCCCCGGCGCCAGCGGCGGTGGTGGCGCGCAGCGTCGACGATTTCGACTTCGATGCCGATGCCTTCCTGGCGGCCCTCGATGAACAGGACTTCGTGGGCACCACCGGGGAGGTGGTGAAGGGCACGGTGATCGGCCTGGAAAGCGATGGGGTGTATGTGGACATCGGCGGCAAGGCGCCCGGCTTCATGCCCAAAAAAGAATGTGGGCTGGGTGTGATCACCAACCTCAAGGAGCGCTTCCCCAAGGGCCTGGAGGTGGAAGTGCTCGTGACCCGCGAGCAAAACGCCGATGGCATGGTCACCATCAGTGCCCGCGCCCTGGCCTTGCGTCAGAGCTGGGACAAGGTGCGCGCGCTGGAGAAAGACGGGAAGGTGGTGCAGGTGAAGGTGAATGGCTTCAACCGCGGCGGCGTGACCTGCGATCTGGAGGGCCTGCGCGGCTTCATCCCCCGCTCCCAGCTCCAAGAGGGTGAAAACCATGAGGCCCTGGTAGGCAAAACCCTGGGGGTCACCTTCTTGGAGGTGAATCCGGAAACCCGCAAGTTGGTGCTGTCGGAGAAGAAGGCCGCCACCGCCGCCAAGTTTTCCGAGCTGGAAGTGGGCCAACTTGTGGAAGGCCAGGTGGTGTCGGTGAAGCCCTACGGCTTCTTTGTGGATCTGGGCGGCGTCAGCGGTCTGCTGCACCAGTCGTCGATCACCGGCGGCCAGCTGCGGGATCTCCAGGAGGTGTTTCAACACGGGGACCGGCTCAAGGCCCTGATCACCGAGTTGGATCCCGGCCGCGGCCGCATCGCCCTCAACACGGCCCTGTTGGAAGGCCAGCCCGGGGAGTTGTTGATTGCCAAGGACACCGTGATGGCGGAGGCGGCTGACCGCGCCAATCGGGCTCGCTCGGTGCTGCGCCAACAGGAGCAGGCCGCCGGATGAGTGGGGCCTTGGCTCCCGATTGGGAGCTGGATTACTACTCCAGGCCGATCCTGGAGAGCGATGGCAAAAAACGCTGGGAGCTGTTGATCTGCTCCACGCCGGGCCCAGACAGCACCGCTGAGGGATTTCGTTGGGTGCAGGCCTGTCCTGCCGCCAGCGTGAATTCGATCTGGTTGAAGCAGGCCCTCGAGCAGGCCCTGGAGGCTTCCGCTGAAGCGGGCTATGGCCGGCCCAGGCGCCTGCGCTGTTGGCGAGGATCGATGCGCACCATGGTGCAGCGGGCCGCCGAAGGGCTGGGCCTGGAATTGGTGCCCAGCCGGCGCTGCTACACCCTGGTGAGCTGGCTGCAGGAGCGCGAGCGCAGCGTCTATCCCCAGGAGCCGGGCTACATGGCCGGCCCCTTAGCCCCACCGCCCCAGCCGATTCGGGCGGTTGCGGTGCCCCTGCCGGAGGCGGCCCGGGGTGATCGCTGGGCCTGGGCCACCCTGCCGGCGGCAGCCCTTGCTGACGCCAGCGAATGGGAGATGGGCTTTTCCGGTTTGGTGCCCCTGCCGGCAGACCTCGACCCCGACACCCCCGTGACCGGGATTCGCCTGTTCAGTGCCACCCGGGCCCTGGCGATGGCCGGCTGGATCGCGGGGCTGGAGCCGGTGCGTCTGGCCATTGCCGACCAGCAGCTGATTCTTGAGGCGGGTCTTGAGGATCGCTGGTTGTTGACCAACCTGCAGGAAGAGGAAGCGGCCTCAGCCGATCAAGCCTTTGGGCGGGCGCGCCAGGACGCTGGCGGGTTGCAATTCATCGCCGTGCAAGCGAGCGAAGACGACCAACGCTTTGAGGGTTTTTGGTTGTTGCGCGATTTGCCGGATGGCTGAAGCTGTCGATCCGCCCTTTGATCGCCCCGATGCCGGGTTCAACAACCTCGCCGGTTGGACCTGGGTGGGGTGTTACGGGGGGTATTACCTCCAGGCCGATCTGCTGGCCGATTTCGAGCACGGGTTCTTTACCCGTCAATGGCAGGGGCGGGGACCGGAGGTTTTGGCCGGCTATGTGAGTGCCGGCGTGAGCGTTCACCGGCCCCAGCAGGTCCATAGCGCCCGGGTGCTTCCCGCCTCGGAGGCTGGTTCAGAGCCCTGGCCCGAGGCCGATGGCCTGGTGAGCGATGGGGGCGGCCAAAGCCTGTGGGTGTGTGGCGCTGATTGCACGCCGGTGTTGCTGGCCGATCCCGTTTCGGGCCGGGTGGCGGCTTGCCACGCAGGCTGGCGTGGCGTGGCGGGGCGGATCCTCGAACAGGCGATTCGTCTGCTGGAGCAGGCAGGCTCCAACCCTGAAGCCTTGCTGGTGGGCCTGGGGCCGGCCATTGCCGGTGGCGCTTACCAGGTGGAACGCTCGGTCAGTGACCAGGTGGCCTTGGCCTTGGCCCCTTCCTCGGCGGCTGATGCCCTCAAGCCAAATGAGTCCCGGGAAAGGCTTCGGGCCTGCGGCGCCTTGCTCGACGATGCCAGTCCCGATCGCGACAGGCTGGATATTCGCTTGGCGGCACGCGAACAACTGCGCCAGTTGGGTGTGCCGGATGGGCAAATTGCTGTGTGCCCGTTGTGCACGGCTGCTGAACCGCTGCTGTTTCATTCCTGGCGCCGTGATCAGGTGAAGGCGGTTCAGTGGAGCGGCATTGTGTCGCAGGCCTAGAAAAAATGGGGGTGGTGAATTTCCTCAATTGCGCGCAAAGGAGGCTGAAAGCGCACCGATTTGAAGAATGGCCCTTGCAGATGTTGCATAGGCTGTGGGAAGATGCGGTCGTTGCATAACTGAAATTCATGCTGACGGGCGCGGAACTCCTGGCGAAGGTCAAGGAGTTGGGAGATATCAGCAAATCCGATCTGGTGCGGGCCTGTGGCTACGTGTCTTCCAAGAAGGACGGCTCCGAACGGCTCAATTTCACTGCTTTTTACGAAGCCCTGCTCAATGCCAAGGGCGTTGACTTTGGTGGTGATAGCAAAACCGGCAAGGGCGGCCGCAAACTCAGCTTCAGCACCAAAATTCAATTCAACGGCAACTTGATGGTGGGCAAGGCCTACACGGCCATGCTCGATCTCAAGCCCGGGGATGAGTTTGAAATCAAGCTGGGTCGTAAGCAGATTCGCCTCGTTCCCCTGGGCTCTGAAGACGACGGGGAGTGATTCCGTTCGTTTGCAGGCATCTCAAGGCCACCTGTTCGGCCACCTTGATGCCATCAATGGCGGCGGAGAGAATTCCTCCGGCGTAGCCGGCGCCTTCTCCCGCCGGATACAACCCTGGGGTGTTGAGGCACTCCAGGGTTGTGTTGTCTCTGGGCACCCGAACCGGGGAGGAGGTGCGCGTTTCTACTCCCGTGAGTAGCGCGCTCTCCATGGTGAACCCGGGGATGGTCTTGGTGAAGTGGGGAAGGGCTTCCCGGATCGCTTCCAGGGCAAACTCGGGCAGACAGCCATCCAGGCTGCCGAGATGGACGCCCGGCAGGTAGGAGGCCCGCACGTCACCGTCCCTCGGGTTGCTTTCGATTGGGCCTTCGCTGCTGCGGTGGGCGAGGAAATCGCCCACCCGCTGGGCCGGTGCGCAGTAGCTCTGGCCAGCGGCGGCAAAGGCCGCCTCCTCCCAGTGGCGCTGGAAGGCCACGCCGGCCAGCGGATCGTTGGGACCGTTCCCATAGGGCTCGAAATCGGCCACGGTCACCCCCACCACGAGGGCGCTGTTGGCATTGCGCTCATTGCGGGAGTGTTGGCTCATGCCATTGGTCACCACCCGTCCCGGTTCGGATGCGGCACCCACCACTAGCCCCCCCGGGCACATGCAGAAGCTGTAGACGCTGCGGCCCGCGGTGGTGGGCCCGCTGCAGTGGTGCACCAGTTTGTATTCGGCAGCCCCCAGCTTTGGGTGCCCGGCGGCGCTGCCATAGCGGGCGCGATCAATCAGCGCTTGGGGATGTTCGATCCGCAGTCCCACCGCAAACGGCTTGGCTTCGATCTGCACGCCGATGCGCTGCAGCATGGCGAAGCTGTCGCGGGCGCTGTGGCCCACGGCCCACACCACCTGCTGGGCGGCAAGGCGCTCGCCGCTAGCCAGCACCACCGCTTGAATCGAATGGTTGAGGGGGCAGCGCTCCAGCTGCTCCACCCGGGATTCAAAGCGCACCTCGCCGCCAAGGCGCTCGATTTGCTTCCGTAACCCCCGCACCACGGTGGCCAATTTGAAGGTGCCGATGTGGGGGTGATGCAGGGTGAGGATTTCGGGGTTGGCGCCAGCGGCCACCAATTCCTCGAGCACCTTGCGCACGAGGGCTTTGGCCTCGCTCACCTGGCTGTAGAGCTTGCCGTCGGAGAAGGTGCCGGCGCCCCCTTCTCCGAACTGGGCATTGGATTCGGGGTTGAGGGGTTGGAGCCCTTTCCAGAAGCCGAAGGTGTCGGCGGTGCGCTGCTTGACCGCCTTTCCGCGCTCGAGCAGCAGCGGCCGCAGGCCCATCTGGGCCAGGAGTAGGGCGGCGAAATAACCGCAGGGTCCGGCACCTACCACCACCGGCCGCGGCAGCGCGGTGCCAGCTTCCAAGTTGTTTGGCACCTGGGCCACCAATTGGTAGCGCGTGTCTGGGCTTGATCGAAGGTGGGGATCCCCGCGGAAGCGCTCCAGCAGGGCTGCCTCTGTTTTGGCCCCTGCTTTGGCATCAGATTTGGCCTGGGGAGCCAGTTCGAGGTCGAGGCAATACACCAGGGAAATGGCCGGCCGCTTGCGGGCATCGACACTGCGTTTCACCAGGTGATGGGCCTGAAGCTGGCTTGGTTGGATTTTTAGCCGCCTGCAGATCGCCTGGATCAGGTCGGCCTCGCTGTGGTCGAGGGGCAGCTTCAGTTCGCTCAGCCGCAGCACCGGCGGATCTCCAAGGGGCGCCGCGTTTTATTTCAGCAGTTCGCCATCCGGCCGGCGGACTGTCAGGGTGAGGAGCCACGCACCGGGAGCTCCATGTCGCTGACCCACTGCCCCCTGTGTGTGGGCTTGGCGGTGCTGAGCGCCGTGCGCTTCATGGCCCATGCCGTGATGCTGTGGCAGTGGCTGGCACCGCGTCAGCGTGCCCAGGTCTCTGAAGCGCTGCCGATTCCATGGCAGCCCAGGCCTGCCGCCTAGGCATCGGCGAATCCCGGCTCAGGCAGCTGCTGTAGCCCCATCACTGTTGTTTTGCCTTTTCAGATGGCACAGTGGGGCCTCTTGCTCGGCGCCCTTTCCGTGTCTCGCTCTTTTCTGGCCGTTTCAGCCGCTGTTCTTAGTGCCATCAGCCTCCAGACAGCGCCCGTGTTGGCCCAGGCAGCACCCCCTGCCGCAGCCGCCAATCCGGCCAGCCTCGAGACCATGAACGATCTGACCCTGGCCTCGGCCGTCAGCGTGTGCAACCTGGCGGTGGAGCAAAAAGTTCCTGTGCAATCGAGCGTGATTGCCGGAGCCCAATCGATTGCCTACGTGGTATCTGCCAAGTACGGCAGCCAGATTGCCGGTAGCGGCAAATTGGAAGTGGGTCAGATTGTCAATGGTTCGATCGTGCAGATCGTGGCCCGGGTGAAGGAAGGCTGCTATCCCAAGATCGCTGCTGCCGACCAGAAATTCGTGGATTCGATCATTGCTGATTTCACCAAGCAGGTGAAAGCCCAACAAGATAAAAAATAGGTCTGGAAAGAGTTCTCAAGCCCAGGGCCTTGTTCCCTGGGCTTGGGTTTGATCAGGGTTTAGGAGGGATCGTGAGGCTCGCGACCTTCCGGCTTGGATTCCGGTAGGAGCTGGGCCAACAGGCCGGCCGCCATCAACACCCCACCGAGGCTGAGGGCCAGGGTGCGGTTG
>CAYFKI010000075.1:0-6139 GCA_964343525.1 uncultured Cyanobium sp. | reverse complement strand
GGCGCCGCCAACGGGCATAAAACTGAATCGAGGCCGCCATAAACACGACCAAGGCCACGATGAACCAGGTGGCGGCGCCCGTGGGGAACTGGTTCTTGAACACCACCAGCATCACCACGATCACCAAGAGCAACGTGGGGAGCTCATTGAGTGCCCGCAGTTGCTTGGGGCTCCAGGCACAACGACCTGTCTGCAACTGGCCCATCAACCGATAGCAAAACGCGTGGTAGGCCAAAAGAGCCGCCACAAAGGCCAACTTGGCGTGCAACCAACCCTGGTGTAACCAACCCGGTTGGACACTCAGCAGCCCCACCGCCATGGCCACCGCCACCACCATGCCTGGGGTGGTGATGATGTTGGCCAGACGCCGCTCCATCAGGGCGTACTGCTGTTGAAAAGCTGTTTTGAGGCTGGGCTCGAGGGCCTCGGCTTCTTGGTGGTAGATGAACAACCGCACCAGGTAAAAAAGGCCGGCAAACCACACCACAACCCCCACGATGTGGAGCGTTTTGAACCAGAGGTAGGCCTCAGGGGGCCAGGTCCAGGCCAACAGCATTGCGGCGAACAGTTCCTGCCAAGGGTCTCAAGGTAAGGCCCGATCAGGGCGAATGGATTCAGCCCGCCGCAACCAGGCGGCAGGCCCTGCGCGCCACTGCCCCGGCATAACCCCGTTCCACCTGCCCCTGTTGGGGGCTGAGCACCCCATCACGGCAATCCACCACAACCCGTTCATGGTGGCCGCGCTGGTCAGCCAGGCGCAGTTTCAATTGCCAGGGGTTGTAGCTGCTGCGTTGGATCTCATCGGCACAGACCGGGCCGACGCAGAGGCCCGGGGAGGCCAGCGCCGTGCCAGGCAGGGCCAACACCAGGACCGACGCCAAAGCTGTGGCCAGCACCGAAGCCCCAGCCAAAGCCACGAACGAGGCCGCAGCCCTAGCCGCAACCTTGGCGACCAAGCCAAAGGAAATGGCTTGGGGGAAGGCCCGCCAATCAACCCTCAGAAGCATCGGTGTCTTGCCACTGGGGATCCGCATGGAAATAATCCCAGATCTGCTTGGCCAAGGCGGGGCCCACACCGGGAGCCGCACTGATTTGCTCGGGGCTGGCGATCTGAATGGCATCGACCGAGCGGAAATGGGCCAGGAGGTCTTTGACCCGCTTGGGCCCCAACCCTGGGATCTCCGACAGGCGAGAGCGCTTCATGCGCTCCCCGCGCTGTTGGCGGTGGAAACTCACGGCAAAGCGATGGGCCTCATCCCGGAGCCGGCGCAGCAGCACCACGCCCAATTGGTCGGGCTCGCTGTCGAGGGGCTGGCTTGAGCCGGGCACAAACACCTCTTCGCGCTGTTTGGCCAACGAGCACACCACCAACTCGTCGTGGAGATTGATCTCTCGCAGGGCCTCCATCACAGCCGAAAGCTGACCCTTGCCACCATCAATCATCACCACATCGGGCCAATCGTTGAGACCACCGGTGTGCAGGGTGGTTTGGGTGGTGCGGCGCAACTCCTGAAGATTGGCTCCCGCTGCTTTGGCCTGCGACCAGCGCCGAAAACGGCGGCGCATGATTTCGGCCATGGCCATGAAGTCGTCGGAATGGCCGGCGCGAATGCTGCTGCTCTGGATCTTGTACTTGCGGTAGTGCTGCTTGGCCGGTAGGCCATCGATGAAAACCACCTGGGACGCCACGGCATCGCTGCCTTGGATGTGGCTGATATCGAACCCCTCAATGCGCCGAGGGGGATTGGGCAAATCAAGTAACTGGGCCAGATCCTCGGTAGCCAGAAGCTGTTGCTCGGCACCGCGCTGGGCCCGCTGCAATTCATAGGTGGCGTTGCGCTCCACCAGCTCAATTAATTCTGCCTTTTGAGCCCGTTGGGGCACCGACAAGGTGAGCTTGCGGCCCCGGAGTTCACTCAACCAATCCTGAATCAGTGGTTGCTGGGGCAACACGTGTTGCACCAACAATTCGGGAGGAATCTCCACCGCATCCACCTGGCTGTAGTGCTCTTCAATCACCCGCTGAAGAATCAAGCCTGGCGGCAAGGGAGAACCTGAAGGGCCCATGGCATCAGCCGTATAACCAAGCCGGCCCACCAATTTGCCGGCGCGCATCTGAAACAGTTGCACGGCCGCGAGCCGCTCATCGGCCACCATGGCAATCACGTCCCGGCTAATGGCGCTATCCCCAAGGCTCATTTTCTGACCAGCGGTGAGCGTATCCAGCCCTTGGAGCTGATCCCTGACCCTGGCTGCCGCTTCAAAATCCAGGCGCTCTGAATAGGCGGCCATCTGCTCAGCCAAAAGAGCCATCAACTCATCGTTGCGGCCCTGGAACACCATCGCCACCCTGCGCAGGGTTTGGTGATAGTCCTTGGAGCTGATCTTTTCCTGACAGACCCCTGGACAGCGGCCGATGTCAAAATTGAGGCAGGTGCGATCTTTGTAGAGGGGCTGCGGGCGCTGCCTGAGCGGAAAAACCCGCTTCACCAACCCAAGGGTTCGGCGTAGCAAGCCCACATCCACATAGGGCCCATAGAAGCGATCGTAGGGACTTCGGAAGCGACGATTACGAGTGATAAAAATTCTCGGATAGGCCTCGCTCCAAGTAATACAAAGGTAGGGATATTTCTTGTCGTCCTTCAACAGGACATTGAAGTGGGGCTGATTTTGCTTGATCAGATTGGATTCCAGGGCGAGGGCTTCGGCCTCGCTATCTGTCACGATGAATTCAATATCACAAACTTGGCGCACCATCAAGGCGATGCGCGGACTGTGTTGCTGCCCATTTTGGAAATAACTACGCACCCGTTGGCGCAGCACCTTGGCTTTGCCGATATACAGGATGCGATCATCCTGATCACGCATTAAGTAGCAGCCCGGCTCAGAAGGCACTTCCTTCAGCCGGGCTTTCAAGCGTTCAGGTTGTTGCAACAGGGCTGGCGACGTTGGCATTAACCGCCGTATTGCCAACCGGTGCTGGCCAGCTCGAGGGCGGCGCCATCGTTGTGCAGGGTGGCGGTCTTCACCTCGCCCACAAACACCGTGTGATCACCCTTGGCCACCTGGCCCACCAGCTCACATTCCACGGCCCCAAGCGCCTGCTCCAGGATCGGCAATCCGAGGACGCCCAGCCGATAGGGCGCTGCATCAAACCGACCACCCATCGCCTTCTGGGGTTTGAAGAACACGGCAGCCAAGTCCTTCTGATCAGCCGCCAACACATTGAGGCTGAACTTGCCCGTGCGCTGAATGATGCCGTTGCTGGTGGAATCCGCCCGCACGGCCATCACCACCAGCGGGGGCTCGAACGAGCCCTGGGTGACCCAGCTGGCGGTGAAGCCATTCACCTCATCTCCTTCAGCGACCCCGCAGATGAACAGGCCATGGGGAATTTTGCGCAACAGGATTTTTTTGGCCTCCCCATCAAGGGATGATCCGGCAGAGGGGCCCGAAGCGGCTGTCATGGTGGCGATGGCGCAACGACCCCAACTCTAGAAACGCCAAGCAGGCCCATAGGGTGGATGCCAGCGCGGTGGGTCCATGCGAGCTCTCTACCCCGGCAGTTTTGATCCACTCACCCTGGGTCATCTGGATCTGATCGAGCGCAGCGCCAGGCTGTTCGATGGGGTGGTGGTGGCGGTGCTGCAAAACCCGAGCAAGAGCCCTGCTTTCACGCTGGAGACGCGGCTCGAACAAATACGGGCTGCCACCCACCATCTGAAGGGGATTGAGGTGGGCAGTTTCGACGGGCTCACCGTGGACTTCGCCAAGGCCTGTGGCGCCCAGGTGATTTTGCGGGGCCTACGGGCCCTGAGTGATTTCGAATTCGAACTGCAAATTGCCCATACCAACAAAAGTCTTGATCCCCAGATGGAGACCCTCTTCCTCGCCACCGCTGTCCATCACAGCTTTTTGAGCAGTTCGGTGGTGAAGGAGGTGGCCCGTTTTGGTGGCGACGTGCGCCACATGGTGCCCAGCGGAGTGGCAGAAGACCTCAGCAGGCTTTTTAATCGGAGAACTCCCTAGGGCTGCCATGGCTGAGGCCACCATCACCGCGATCGACCAACTGGATCAGCTCGAGGAGATCGTGCTGGAGGGCAGCCGTATCCCGTTCAGCGGCGGCAGGCTTGTGAACGAGCAGGACGCCATTGAGGTGATGGATGCCCTGCGCGATTGCCTGCCTGAGCAACTGGAGCAGGCGGTTGCCTTGATCCGCCAGCGGGAGGAGTACATCGCCCAGTCCAGGAAGCAGGCCGACGACCTGCTCCAAGCAGCGCGCCGCGAACGGGAACAGCTGATCAGTTCCGTGGCCATTCGTCAGGAAGCGGAGCGCCAAGTGGCCGAACTCCGGGAACAAGCTCGGCTCCAGTGCGAACAAGTGCTCTCCCAAGCCCGGCAGCAGGCTGCCCAGGCGGAGCAGGAACACCAAGGACGGCTGGCCCAGCTGGAGCAACACTTTGCCCAGCGCCGCCAACAACTGGAACAGGAGGCCACGGAGCGCAATCGCCAATTGGCCGAACAGCATGAGCGGGCCCGCCAGCAGGCGATGGCGGAAATCGATCAGATCCGCCAAGAGGGCCTGCGGCTCCAGCGGGAGAGCCAGGCCGAGGCTGAGCGGCTGCACAATGACGCCCTCCAATTCCGTCAGCAAACCCAGCAGCAATGCGACGCCCTGGTGGCCCGCAGCCGTCAGGAGGCGGCCACCATCAGCGATGGGGCTAACCACTACGCCGAGCAGGTGCTCGGCGAGCTTGAAACCCGGCTCCAAGACATGAGTCAGGTGGTGCTGGGAGGACGCCATGAGCTGGTCCGGCTACAGACCCCCGACATCGCCCAAGGTCGCCGTCCTGTGGCTGGCAGAGCCGCCACCGGTGGCCAAGCTGAACCTGGCAGCCGCCGGCGGAGGATCGCCAATGGACTTCGGCAGCTAGCTGGCTGAGCGGCCTAGCGGCCTGAGCCACAGAGGCCCACATTCAGGGCCGCCATCAACACCTGGCCGATGGTGTCGTTGGGCGAGCCTGCCCCATTGCTGATCGCACTGATGAAGCGGGGCCCATCGCTGGTATCCAGCACCCCACTGATGGCCCGCACCCCCGTGATCGTGCCCGTCTTGCCATAGAAATGGCCCTGCAGGGGCGTGCCAATGAACAGGTGACGCAAGGTGCCGCGCTGTCCGGCAATGGCCATCGAGGCCACGTAATTGCGGCCATAGGGATGCTGGCTCATCCGCAGCAACAAACTGGCCAGAAGGCGGCTCGTGACCCGGTTATCCCGGCCAAGTCCGCTGCCATCCGCCACGGACACGCCCTGCATGGGAAGGCCCTGTTGGGCCAGCCAACGCATTTCACGTTGCCTGGCCTCCGCCAGATCCCAGGTGCCGGCCCCCTGGCGTAACAACACCTCCGCCGTGAAGTTGTGGCTCTCGGTGTTGGCCAGGCTGAGCAGGTTGTGCATCGGAGCCGATGGTTCCTCGTGGAGCATCACGGCCGTGTTCGGCAAGGGCTGGCGGGATGACACCAGGCGCAGTTGAACCGCCGTGCCTCCCTGTTGGGTAAGGGTTTTTTGGAGCAGGGATTGCAGGCGTTGCGGTGGGTTCATCACCGCAGCGTTGATGGCATTGCTGGTCACAGCCAGCCGCGTGATCGGGGCTCCATAGGCGGTGCTGCGATCATCCAGGCTCCAGGCCTGGGGCCACCAAGCCTGAGCAGGCTCTTCGGCGATCTCCAGCGTGACCAGAGACGGCACATCGCCGGCTCCGCCCCCACTGCCGAGGGCCAACTTGGCGAAGCGCTGCAATTGGGGCAGGGCCAAATCCGGATCACCCTGACCCACAAGCCGATAGGTGCCGCCAGGGAGTCGCCAGAGCTGGGTGGAGAGGTGGTAGTCGGGTCCGAGCTGATCGAGGGCAAAGGCCGTGCTGATCAGCTTTTGGTTCGAGGCGGGAAGCCGGGGCCGTAGGCCGTTGAGATCGGCAAGGAGGTGGCCCGCCGGGTCGGCCACAGTGATGCTCCAGACCGGCGCCTCCGCTCCCACCACCGAGAGCACCCGCTGTTGCAGGGCGGGACAACTGACCTGCTGCTCGAGCAGGGGAAGACCAATGGGCGTTTTTCAGAATGCGCTGACCAATGCAACCGTG
>CAYFKI010000074.1:0-6140 GCA_964343525.1 uncultured Cyanobium sp. | reverse complement strand
CACCACCAGGCCCCATAGAACAGGGCACCGCCGTTCTTGAGCTGCAAGCTCAACGTTTTTTGTTCGGCGGTGGAGGCTGGAAACGGCGCACTGGGCAAGGCTCCATGGCCGGCTGGCGCCTCCTGGGCCAAGGCCCCTTCGCCGAGCCCCCCCAGCAGCAGGCCCCCCACGAGCAGCCCGCCCCAAAGCACAGCGTTCCCCAGGGAGCGTGGTCTTGGCTGGTGGCCCAATCGCAGCGGGAAGGGCACGGCTTTGCGTTGGGCCATCGGGCCGCCATAGCTGCTGGAACCGTAGGCCGGCGTTCGGGCTTCCGCCCTCTCGCCTGGCTGCCTGGCGGGGGATCCAGCTGAGACACTGGCCAGAAGGCGTGCCCCAACCCCCATGAGCGCCAACGGCTACCGCGATTACTTCAAGGTGCTGGGCGTCGAGCGTGGTGCCGACACCGACACGATCAAGCGCGCTTTTCGCAAGCTGGCCCGCCAGTACCACCCCGATGTCAATCCGGGGGATTCGGGCGCAGAGGCCAAGTTCAAGGAGGTGAGCGAGGCCTATGAGGTGCTCTCCGACCCCGAGAAGCGCGCGCGCTACGAGCAATTTGGCCAGTACTGGAGCCAGGCCGGTGGGGGGCGCGCTGGTGGCGGCGATGCCGATTTTGGCCGCTACGGCAACTTCGATGACTTCATCAACGACCTGCTGGGTCGCATGGGGGGCGGCGCAGCCGGCTTTGGTGGGCCGGCCGGGTTTGGGGGAGGCTTTGGCAGTGGTTTTGGTGGTGGTGGCTTCGGTGCGCCTGGTGGGTTTGGCGGCCCCGCCGGTTTCGGCGGTCCGGGCGGCTTCGGTGGCTTTTCCGGAGCCGCTCGCTCACCGGTGAATTTGGATGCGGAAGCGAGCATCAGCCTTCCCTTCGCCGACGCCTTTCGCGGTTGTGAACGCACCTTGGCCGTGAACGAGGAGCGGGTGCAGGTGCGCATTCCGCCGGGCGTGAAGAGTGGCAGCCGGCTTCGGCTCAAGGGCAAGGGCAACCTCCAGCCCGGCACGGGCCGCCGTGGTGATCTCTATCTCAATCTCCAAATCCAGGAGCACCCGGTGTGGAAGCTCGATGGCGACCAGCTGCGGGCCGATCTGCCGCTCAGCCTCGATGAACTGGCCCTGGGCGGGGAGCTGCGGGTGGCCACCCCCGATGGGGAGGCGTCGGTGCAGGTGCCAGCGGCGATGCCGCTCGGCCGCAGCCTGCGCCTGAAGGGCAAGGGCTGGCCGCTCAAGCAGGGGCGGGGCGATCTGCTGCTCACCCCGGTGTTGAAGCTGCCGGATGTGCCAAGCGAGCAGGAACGTCAGTTGCTCGAGCAATGGCGCCAGATCCGCAGCACCGATCCCCGGGCGGGCTGGATCGAAGCCGCCAGGCTGTAATCCACGGCCCTGGGTGGGGCCATGGGGATCGGGTTTGGGGACGATCCTTAGGATCAACCCAATCTTTCGGCCCCCATGGAGCTTTCCTACCGTCCCCGTCGTCTGCGCCGCACGCCGGCCCTGCGGGCGATGGTGCGTGAAAACCACCTGAGTCCGGCCGATTTCATCTACCCCCTGTTTGTGCATGAGGGGGTCACCAATGAACCGATTGGCGCCATGCCCGGTTGCCAGCGCTGGAGCCTGGATGGTTTGGTGCAGGAGGTGGGCCGGGCTTCGAGCACGTGGGGATCATTAGTTACACCGCCAAGTACGCCTCCGCCTACTACGGCCCGTTTCGCGAAGCCCTCGATTCAGCGCCTCGGGCGGTGGCCAGCAAGCCCATCCCCAAAGACAAGAGCACCTATCAAATGGATCCGGCCAACAGCCGCGAAGCCATCACCGAGGCCCAGCTCGATGAAACCGAAGGGGCCGACATCATGATGGTGAAGCCCGGCTTGGCCTATCTCGACATCATCCACCGCCTGCGCGCTGAAAGCGAATTGCCCATTGCCGCCTACAACGTGAGCGGGGAATACGCGATGGTGAAAGCGGCCGCTGAAAAGGGCTGGATCGATGAGCGGGCCGTGGTGCTCGAAACCCTGCTCTGCTTCAAGCGGGCCGGCGCCGATCTGATCCTCACGTATCACGCCTGTGATGCGGCCCAGTGGTTGCGCCAGGGTTGAGCGCATCCCGTGAACTGAGTGCCCGCCAGCACCTGGCGTTTGCGCTGGCCACGGCGCTGTTCATCACCCTGATCACGGCCCTGGCCAACGCCACGGGCCAGCCCTATGTGCTGTTCCCGGAACTGGGGGCCCTGGCTTGGGTGATCGTGAGCGATCCGAAGGGCCCCTGGGCCACCTCGCCGCGGTTGCTGATGGTGACCCCCCTGCTCACGGCCCTACTGGGTGTGGCGATCACCCGCCTGCTGCCCTACGGGCCGTTGTCGCTAGGGCTGGATGTGGTGGGGTGCCTGCTGATCATTCGTGGCCTGCGTTCGCCGATCGTGCCGGCCATTTCAGCGGGAGTGCTGCCCCTGGCGCTGGGGATTCACGCTTGGGCCTATCCGGCTTCCATCCTGGTGGGCACCGGAGGGCTGGCCCTTGTATCGCTCTGGCGTGCGCGGCGCCGGCGCCCGGCGGCTGCCCCTGGCACCCCCTGGTCCTTGGCGCGGTTGCAGTCGGATTTTGCGCTCAACCCTTCGGTGCCCATTCGGCGTTGGGCCTTGGCGCTGGCGGTGTTTCTGGCGTTGGGGCTGGTGATGGTGAAGGTGTGGGCGTCGCCATTGGTGTTGTTTCCGCCCCTGTTGGTGATTGCCTACGACATGCTCGCCCTGCCTCACCACAGCCCCTGGATGGGCCGCGGCGGCGCGTTGATGGCCGTGGGCACGGGCTCGGCTTGGGTCGGTTATGGCCTGGTGGCGGCTTTTGGGGTGGTGCCATGGGCCGCCGGTTTGGCCGTGTTGGCCACCTTGGCCCTGCTCAAGTTGGCCAAGCTCACCTGTCCGCCTTGTCTGGGCCTGGCCCTGCTGCCGTTTGTGATCAGCCATCCCACAGCCACCTATCCCTGGCAGGCCCTCACCGGAATGGCCGTGCTGGTGGCGGTGGTTTCCACCACCGAAGCCTGGTTTCCCCGGCCCGGTGCCCGAGAATGCCTGCAGTGATCTGCTCTGCCATGGCTGCGGCCGCTGTCCACCGTCTGGGCCACGTGGCGCTCCGGGTGCACGACATGGCTCGCGCCGTGGCCTTTTACCAAGCGTTGGGGTTGCGGCTCACCTGGGAAGCGACCGATTGGGCCTACCTGCAATCGCCGCTCACGGGTGACGGCATCGCGCTGCTCAGCCCCGATTACAAGGCGGCGGGCCCCCACTTTGCCTTTCACTTCCCCGATCGCGAGGCGGTCAGCGCGGTGCATGCCCAGCTGGTGGCTGCCGGCCACAGCGTGGGGCCGGTGCACGACCACCGCGATGGCACGGCCAGTTTTTACCTTCAAGACCCTGAGGGCAATTGGCTCGAGATGCTCTACGAACCCAAAGAGGGCATCCCATCCAACGTGGCGGGGCAGGATCCGATCGCGGCGGCGGCGCCCTGGTGAACTGGTCTGCCGCCCAGACCGAGCCGGCTGAGCTGCCTCAGCTGCCGCTGCCTGATCAGGCCGTGCCTGAGCTGCCGGTGGCAGGCCGAGGGGAGCCTGCGTCTGGTTTGTCGGCGATCCAGCTGGAAACCCTGGAGTTGCTGGAGTGGCCCAGGTTGGCTGAACAATTGGCCAGTTTTGCCAGCACGGCAGCGGGCCGAGCCCACTGCGCGTCCCTGGCCTTGCCAGCGACCCTGGAGCAGAGCCAAACCCTGCTGGCGGAAACCACGGAATTGCTGGCCCTCGATGGGCTCACGGCTGCCAATGGGGAGGCCTGTGCTGGGGGTGGAGGCGGCGGTGCCGCTGGCGGCCTCAGTTTCCAGGGGGTGGCCGAGATTGCTGAGCTGGTGCGCCTCTGCGCTAAGGGGGGCACCGGGGGCGGTGAAGCCTTGCTGGAGCTTGCCGCCACCTTGGCGGCGGCCCGGCGCCTCCGGCGCCAGATCGATGATCCCGAGCTGCGGCCGGTTTGCAGTGCCCTGGTGGCCGAGATGCGCACCTTGCCGGAGCTGGAACAGCGGCTGTTGTTTTGCCTTGAGGAGGGCGGGCGCATCGCTGATCGCGCCAGTCCTCCGCTGGAGCAGCTACGCCGCCAATTGCTGGCAGCTCGCAGTGAGAGGCGGGAACGGCTGCAGGATCTGCTGCGCCGTTATGGGGCCTTGCTCCAGGACACCGTGATTGCGGAGCGCCATGGCCGCCCCGTGCTGGCCGTGAAAGCTGGTGCGGCCAGCCAGGTACCGGGGTTGGTGCACGACAGCTCGGCCTCGGGCAACACGGTGTTTGTGGAGCCCCAGGCGGTGATTGCCCTCGGCAATCGCATCCGCGACCAGGAGGGCCAGGAGCGGGAGCTGGAGCGGGCCGTGCTGCGGGAGCTCAGTGCTCTGGTGGGCGAGCAGGCCGAACCCTTGCTGGTGTTGCAACAGATTCTGGTGCGGCTCGATGGGGCCTTGGCCCGGGCCCGCTACAGCCAATGGCTCGGGGCGGTGCGACCCGAGTTGGTCTCCCAGGCCAGTGCCGTTTTTGAGCTCAAGGATCTGCGCCATCCCCTGCTCCTGTGGCAGCACAAGCGCGAGGGCGGTCACCCGGTGGTGCCCGTGAGCATCAGCGTCAGTGAATCCCTGCGGGTGGTGGCGATCACGGGGCCCAACACCGGCGGGAAGACCGTGACCCTCAAGAGCGTCGGCTTGGCGGCGTTGATGGCAAGAGCCGGTTTGTTTGTGCCCTGCAGTGGCACCCCCCGGTTGCCCTGGTGCTCCCAGGTGTTGGCCGATATCGGCGATGAGCAATCCCTGCAGCAAAACCTCTCCACCTTCAGTGGCCATATCCGCCGCATTGCCCGCATCCTGGATGCCCTGCCCCCTTCAGGCGCCATCGAGCCTGGGGCCAGCCTGGTGCTGCTGGATGAGGTGGGGGCCGGCACCGATCCCCAGGAAGGGTCGGCCCTGGCGGCGGCCCTGCTCAAGCAACTGGCTGATCGGGCCCGGCTCACCATCGCCACCACCCATTTCGGCGAACTCAAGGCCCTCAAATACGCCGATCCCCGCTTTGAAAATGCCTCGGTGGCCTTTGACGACACCACCCTTTCGCCCACTTACCGGTTGCAGTGGGGGATCCCTGGGCGCAGCAATGCCCTGGCCATCGCCAAGCGGTTGGGGCTTCATGACGCCGTGCTGGAGCAGGCCGCAGCCCAGTTGGCTCCCTTAGGGGAAGGGGAGGTGAACCAGGTGATTGCTGGGTTGGAAGATCAGCGCCAACGCCAGCAAGAGGCTGCTGAAGAGGCGGCGGCTTTGTTGGCTCGCACCGAGCTGTTGCATGAGGAACTGTTGTTGCGGTGGCAGCAGCAGAAGGAGCAGAGCGCGGAACTGCAGGAGCTCAGGCGCCAGCAACTGGAGCAATCGATCCGCCAGGGCCAGCAGGAGGTGCGCCGCATCATTCGCCGTCTGCGTCAGGGGGAGCGCGGCAGCCACCCCCGCCATCCAGGCAGCAGCAGCGCCGATCTGGGGGAAACGGCCCGGCTCGCAGGCCAGCGGCTCAAATCGCTTCAAGAGCAGCACCGGCCCAGCCCCGAGCGGCGCGATCACCGCGGCTGGATGCCCGAGGTGGGGGACAGGGTGCGGCTGTTGGCCCTGGGCAAGGCGGCCGAGGTGATGGCCATCGCGCCGGATGGCCGCGAGCTCAGCGTGCGCTGTGGAGTGATGCGGATGACGGTGGAGTTGGCGGCGATTGAGGGCCTGCATGGCGAAAAACCAACGCCGCCTGAACCGGTGTTGCAGGTGCAGGTGAAGGGTCAGCGGGGTCTGGCAGGGCGGGGCCCCGAGGTGCGCACCGAGCGCAACACCGTGGATGTGCGCGGGCTGCGGGTGCATGAAGCGGAGGCAGCGGTGGAGGAACACCTGCGCAATGCCAACGGGCCGGTGTGGGTGATCCATGGCATTGGCACCGGCAAGCTCAAGCGCGGCCTACGCCAGTGGCTCGACACCGTGCCCTATGTGGAGCGCGTCAGTGATGCCGCCCAGGGCGACGGCGGAGCGGGATGCAGTGTGGTGTACGTGAAATGACCACCATCG
>CAYFKI010000073.1:0-6145 GCA_964343525.1 uncultured Cyanobium sp. | reverse complement strand
CCCGCCGGGCCCAAAAGGCCGCCATCGCCGCTGCGCCACCAGCCATCGGTCGTGCGGGGCAGGGGCTCGAGGCCATCCCCGCCATTGGCTACACCGGCACCAATCCAACCGGGGCTGAGCCGATCGGTGGCCACCTCCACCGCCCCGGTGAGGGGATCGATGCGCACGGCCACATCAACCAGGGGCTGACCGCAGCCGCCATCGCCCGCCAAAAAGCGCTCCGGCGTGAGGGCGCACACCATCGCGGCCGTTTCCGTGGCCCCATAGCAAGGGGCCAAGCGGATCTCCTCCTGGCGGGCCAGCTGCGCCAAGTCGTCGGGCAGGGCGGCACCGCCCACCCACACCACCGCCAACTGCCGCAACCAGGCCCGCGCGCCCACGTCGGCCAGGAGGCGGGCCAGCTGGGTGGGCACCAGCGAGAGCACGGCGGGCTGGCCCGGCGGCAGGGGAGCGGCCTCCGCCAGCAGGTGGGGCTGACGCAACAACTCCGCAGGCAAACCCTGATGCTGCGCCCCCCACGAGCGCGAGCGCACGAGGGGCATCAGGCCGCTGACGTGGTGCAACGGCAAGGGGTTGAGATGGAGGCAGCTGGCGGGATCCATTCCCTGGGCCTGCAACCAAGCAGCCGTAGCCGCCGCCGAGGCCTGCAAATTTGAGAGGGGCTGGAAGCACCAACGCCGGCCGCCCGTGCTGCCGCCACTGCCCACCACCACCCCGGGGCCCCAGCTCGCCGCCAAGGCCTGGAGCGCCGCGGGGCGGGGCTGGGCTGAAGCCGCCTGGGAAGATGCCAACTGGGGAGGTGCGAGCAGCACCACCTGCCCCTGCTGCCAGGCCCCGTCCAGGGCCCCGACATCCAGCCGGGCCACGGGCTGATCGGCGCTCATGCGGCCGCTTCCCACACCAACTGGGGATCCCCAGCGAACAAATCACCCTGGGGGCACCAGCCCGGTGCCAGACCAGGGGCGGTGGGGGTGGGTCCCTGGGCCTGGAGGGCCGCCAAATGGTGCACCCAGCGCCTTCCAATGCCCGTTTCCAAGGCGGTGCTCACCATCCAATGGGGCCGTCCGGCCTGCAGGGCCGCGAGCAGGGGCCGCGGATCACCTTCCACCAAAGGGCGGCGCACCTGCCAGCCAGCCCAGCGCGCGCGCAGGCCTGGATCGGCCCGCAGCGATTCATCCAACGCCACCGGCAGCTGGGCCGCCAGGGCCTCCAAGCCCGCCTGATCAGAAGGATCCAAGGGTTGCTCCAGCCATTCAAGCCGGGGTTCCTTGGCCAGTCGCTCCGCCCACACCGCCGCCGTGGCGCGATCCCAGCCGCCATTGGCATCCAGCCGAAGCCGAGCCCCCAGCGGCAAGCGCTTGAGCAGTTGCTCCAGCAGCTCCAGCTCTTCTGAAACGGGCAGGGCCGCCACCTTCCACTTCACAACAGGGGGCGTTCCTGCTTGGGCGAGCACCTGCTCGAGAGAGGCAAGCATCGCTGGGCCCGCCGGCAACAGCCAAGCGGAAGCCGGAGCGGCCAACCAGCCCATGCCGCCGGGGCTGCCCAGCCCATCGCGTTCAGCAAGAGCCGCCCCCAGGGCAAAACCCAACGGCAGCGGCAGGGCGGGCAGCAGGTGCTCAATCTCGCTGCGCCGAAGCGTCTGCGGCAGGCCCTCAAGGGCAGCGGCCACGGCGGGGTGATCGGCTTCGAGGGGAGAGGCTTCCCCCCAGCCAACGGCTTGAAGGCCAGCTTCCGCTTCGAGCCGCAGTAGCCAGCCCCGGCGTTCACGCAGGGCCCCATGGGCCGTGACCATCGCCTGGGGCAAGGAAAACTGAAACGGGCGCCAGTGCAGGCGCAACAGGGGCTCCACCGCAACCCCTAGGGCGCCCCGCCCAGCCAAGGGCCCACCAGCGGCCCCAGCGCCAGACCAACCGCCAGGCCCAAACCATTGAGGGCCTGAAAGCGCAGGGCCAAAAATTTGCTGCCGATGATCCGCTCCGGCTCGCGATGGTGCTGGCGCAACAGGGTGATCAATTGCCGGGCTGGCGGCAAGCCAACCGCCCCCAGCA
This sequence comes from uncultured Cyanobium sp., assembly GCA_964343525.1. Classification (GTDB taxonomy): domain Bacteria; phylum Cyanobacteriota; class Cyanobacteriia; order PCC-6307; family Cyanobiaceae; genus Cyanobium_A. The sequence goes on along the minus strand of CAYFKI010000073.1, from coordinate 4,097 downwards.
GGGCGGTGAGGGGCCACTGCCCCGCCATTACAGGAGCCCACTCCAGCGCCAGGGTCAACGCCACCAACCACGGCACCAGGGCAGCCGCGCCCCCCGTGCCCAGGCGCACCACAGGCGAGCGCTTGCCGTGGGCCGCGTCGTCGTCCACCTGGTGGAAGTGGGAGCAAAACAGCACCAAGGTGGTGGCCAACGCCGGACCGGCGCCCAACTCCAGGGCCAATTTCCAGGGGATCGGCGCAGCCACAGCCTCCGCCGGCGCCAGCGCCAGCAAACCAGCGGCGGTGGCCAAGGGGCCAAAGGCGAACCAACAGAGCGGTTCTCCCAGGCCCCAGTAGCCCAGGCGAAACGGGGGGCCCTGGTAGAGGTAGCCCACACCGCAGCAGGCCAACACCAGCGCCAACACGGCCGGTGAACTGCGCACCGCCACCAACACCATCAGGGCCAGGCCCAGCAGCAAACACCCATTGGCCAGGTGAGCCACCCGATCGCGGCGACCGGTGAGGTTCACCACCGAATGGGGTTTGCCGGTGGCATCCACGCCCGTATCGGCATCAAACACATCGTTGGCCAGGTTTTCCCAGGCCAGCAACAGGATCGCCGCCAGCAGAAACACCAGCAGTTGATCGAGGCGCACGGGCTGCTGGTGCCCCAGCCGCCAACCGGCCGCCAGCAACACCGGCATCACCGCCACGGCATACATCGGCCATTTGATCGCCGCCTTCCACAGCTGGCGGCGATCGGGTGTGGGGGCGTAACGGCTTGCGACGACCTCAGGCTCAGGCATGGGTGCCGGCAGCAGCAGCGCAGGGAAGACCCATACATTTGAGCAGCTCTTCGGTTTGGCCCACGGCCGTTCCTGGTGCAGGCCCCCCATTCCTTCACCGACTTACTGGCTCTGGCGAGCGACAGCGCGCGCCAGCTGGACGATGACGGCGTGCTGAGCCTGGCCATGCCCCTGGCCGGCGGCGACCCGATGGCGCTGCTGCAGGAGCTGAAAACCACCGATGGCTTTCGTTTCCTCTGGGATGGAGCGCCCGGTCTCTGCCTCGCCGCCAGCGGCCGCTGCAACAGCCTGGAGCTGAGTGGTCCCAGGCGTTTTGAACTCGCCCAGCGCTTTGCCAGCGCCAGCCTCAGCCGCTTGGTGACAGCACCGGAGTGCCCGCCCCTGGCCCGGCCGCGGGTGCTCTTGGCGTTTGGCTTTTTTGATGCGCCCTTAGACGCCAGCACCACCGCCATCCCTGGGGTGCAGGCCGTGCTGCCCCGCTGGCAACTGAGCCGCCAGGGCCAGCATTGCTGGTTGCGGCTGCAGAGCCCCCTCGGGGGAGGCATCACCGCCCGCAGCCTGGCCGAAGAACTCTGGGAGCAGGCCCAAACCCTGCTGGCTGCGCGCCATCACACGCCCGAAGTGCGTCCGGTCCAGCTCTGCCACAGCAGCCTCTGGCAGCACGGCTACCGATCGGCGGTCGAGCAGGCCCTGCAATTGGTGGACCAAGAAGCCCTGCAAAAACTGGTGCTCGCCGTGCGCCAGGAGCTCATCCTGGATCGCGCCATCGACCCGGTGGCCCTCTTGGCCCCCTTGCGCAAACACCAAAGCGGCAGCTGCCGCTTCCTGTGGCAGCGCTCCGCCGGCTCAGCCCTGCTGGGGGCCTCCCCCGAACGGTTGCTCACGGTGCGCCAGGGGCAACTGCGCAGCGATGCCCTGGCCGGCACCACCCCCTGCGGCCCCGGGGCCAGTGAACTGCTCCACTCCGGCAAAGACCTCCACGAGCATGCGCTGGTGGTCGACACCATCACCGCAGGGCTGGCCCAGGCCGGGCTTAATCCCCGGCGCCCGCGGCACCCCCGTTTGGCCCGCCATGGCCAACTGGTGCACCTGCACACCCCGATCACGGCCAACCTCAACGGCCAAAAGCCACTCGCGATTGCCGCTGCCCTGCACCCCACCCCGGCGGTGGCCGGGTTGCCCCGCAAGGAAGCCATGGCCTGGTTGCGCAGCCTGGAGCCGTTTGAGCGGGGCCATTACGCCGCGCCGATCGGCTGGATCGACAGCGCCGGTGATGCGGATCTGCGGGTGGCGATCCGCAGTGGCACCTTGAGCGGCAACCGACTCGAACTGACCGCCGGCGCCGGCCTGGTGCAGGGCTCCACCGTGGAACGGGAACTGCAGGAGGTGGCCCTCAAGCTGGGGGTGCTGCAGCAACAGCTGAACCTGCCCGCTCAGGCCACCAGCAACCGCTCCATCGTTTGATCCGCCAGGGGAATCCCGCCGAGCCGCTCCACCTCACGCACGCCGGTGGGGCTGGTCACATTGATCTCGCTGAGGCGGCCATCGATCACATCGATGCCCACAAAAAACAGACCTTCCTCGCGCAGGGCCGGCGCCAGCTCGCGGCAAATGCGGCGTTCGGCGTCGGTGAGCTCGGTGGGTTCAGGGGCACCCCCCACGGCCAGATTGCTGCGGAATTCACCCGCCATTGGTTTGCGGTTCACGGCGCCGAGCGGCTCCCCATCCACCAGCAGGATGCGCTTATCACCGGCGCTCACCCCCGGCAGAAAGGCCTGGGCCATCACCGGCAGCCGCTGTTGATCGGTGACCAGCTCCAGCAGCGCCCGTAAACCCGGAGCCTGCGCACTGGAACGCACCACCCCCTGGCCGGCCCGGCCGCCGAGGGGTTTGAGCACCACATCACCGTGCTCGGCCGCAAAGGCCGCCAGCTGCTCCACCTGGCTGCTCACCAGGGTGGGCGCCATCAGATGGCTCCAGCGCAGGGCGCCCAGCTTTTCGTTCCACGCCCGCAGCGATGCCGGCCGGTTGAGCACCCGCACCCCATGGCGCTCGGCCAGAGCAAGCAGGTGGGTGGCATAGAGGAAGGCCTCGTCGACGGGGGGGTCCTTGCGCATCCACACCCGCGGAAAAGCCTCAAGAGGCAGCAGCTGGGGCTCTTGGAGGACAAACCAGGGCTCCGGCACCCGCCAGCCCTCGGGGCCGTGGTCCATCGGCGCCAAGGTGACGGGTTGGGCGCGCACCCAGGCGCCATGGCCGTCCAAGGGGGCCGTGGGCCGCTCAGCCGCGGAAAGATCCGCCAGGGTGCACACCCACACCTGCTGGCCAGCCCGCTGGGCCGCCTGCATCAAGGCCACGCTGGTGTCTTTGGCGGGATTCAGCCGCGCGATCGGATCGATCACATACAGCTGGGAGTTGGCGCCTGGCGTTAGAGACACCGAACTCAAGCGCCCAGCAGCGCGTCCAGCTGGCCAGAGCGCTCGAGGGCATGCAGGTCGTCGCAACCGCCCACGTGCTGGCCGTTGATGAAGGTTTGGGGCACGCTGCGGCGCCCGCCACTCTTAGCCGCCATGGCGGTGCGGGCCGCCTCATCGCCATCAATGGCGAACTCGGTGTAGGCGACGCCCTTGCGATCCAGCAGGGCCTTGGCACGGACGCAAAACGGACAGGCGCGCCAGGTGTAGATCTCAACGGTGGCGGCCATTGCTCAAGATCCCTGTTTTCAGGAGCGAATCGTAGAAGCGGGCGGGCATCGCAGCGAACCCCGCGCCAAACCGGGCCAGGAGCCACGCTGATACCGTCATTCCATCGTGCAAGCCCCACCGGTGCTCGACCTCACCGACTTCAAACGCGACCTCTCCGAGCTCACCGACCGCCTGGGCCATGCCCAGGACTGTCTTTGACGTACCGGCCCTCAAAGCCCGCCAACGCGACCTCGAGCAACTGGCCTCCCAGCCCGATTTCTGGGACGACCAACAGGCGGCACAAAAGCAGATGCGCCAGCTCGATGAGGTGAAGGCCCAGCTCGAGCAGCTGGACACCTGGCGCGCGTCGGTGGCCGATGCCGAAGCCACCCTGGAGCTCTACGACCTCGAGCCCGACGACGACCTGCTCGAGGAAGCCAACGGCGGCCTGCAAACCCTCAAAGCCGACCTCGATCGCTGGGAGCTGGAGCGCCTGCTGTCGGGCACCTACGACAAGGAGGGGGCCGTGCTCTCGATCAACGCCGGCGCCGGCGGCACCGATGCCCAGGACTGGGCCTTGATGCTGATGCGGATGTACACCCGCTGGGCCGAAGACCACGGCATGAAGG
>CAYFKI010000072.1:0-6209 GCA_964343525.1 uncultured Cyanobium sp. | reverse complement strand
CGGTCCCCCTGGAGTTGCTCGATCAGTTTTGCTGTGCTGAGGGGCTCAGGGCTGGGGGGCTCAGGGCTGGGAGCCTGCGTGCTCGGGTCCTCAGGGGTCATGGGAATACGGGAAGATGGCCCAATGCAAGCACTTTTCTCGCCCGGCAGTTTGGTCACCCTGGCCGGGGCCCTGCTCACCGTGATTGGTTCGCTGGCCTATGTCACCGCCAATCCCAACCTCAGCCTGCCCACCATTTTTTATGGGGTGCCGATTTTCATTGGCGGCCTCGCCCTGAAATCCTCGGAGTTGCCCCCCGCCGAGCGACTCACCCCGCCCAGCCAGTTCAAGGCCCTGCGGGAGCAGGAGTCGAGTGAGCCCCTGCGCAAACTGCTCGCCGATGTGGTGCGTTGGCGCTACGGCCAGAAGGCTCACCTGGAGAGCTCGCTTGAGGTGCTCAAGCTGTGGGATGACGATGCACCGCCCCAGTTGCTGAGCATCGAGGAACTCGACTGCCAGGGCCACTACGGCCTCAAGCTCAACTTCCGGTGCGAGGGCGTCCCCTTTGAGCGCTGGCAGGGCCAGCAGGATCGGTTGGGTCGCTTTTTTGGTCCCCAGCTTGTGGCCGAACTCGAGCCGATTGGGCAAGGTGAGTTCAGCCTGCGCCTCCTTCCTCAGGCTGGTCTTGGCTAGCCAGCCAGAGGCTGATCCCTTCGTTCTGACGCGAGTTCTGTTTTGGGTTCCGATTCCTTAATCAGCCACCAGGACACCTTGCGGGTGTCAGTCCTGAGCGAGGCGCTCCCCTACATCCAGCGCTTTGCGGGCCGGCGTGTGGTGGTGAAGTACGGCGGTGCCGCCATGGTGCAGGCGGACCTTCGCGATGCGGTCTACCGCGACCTGGTGCTGTTGGCTTCGGTGGGGGTGCAACCGGTCGTCGTCCATGGCGGTGGCCCTGAGATCAACGAGTGGTTGGGCCGGCTTCAGATCGCGCCTGAATTCCGCAACGGCCTGCGGGTCACCACCCCAGAAACCATGGACGTGGTGGAGATGGTTCTGGTGGGCCGGGTCAACAAACAGATCGTCAACGGCCTCAACAAGGTGGGCGGTCGGGCGGTGGGCCTGTGTGGCAGCGATGGCGCCCTAGTCACGGCCCGAACCTATGGCGATGGCTGCAACGGTCTGGTGGGTGAGGTGGCCTCGGTGGATCCTGCGGTGCTCAATCCCCTGCTGGAAAACGGCTACATCCCGGTGATTTCCAGCGTGGCGGCCGATCACGCCGGACAGGCCCACAACATCAACGCCGATACGGTGGCCGGGGAGCTGGCCGCGGCCCTGCAGGCCGAGAAGTTGATCCTGCTCACCGATACGGCGGGCATCCTGCGCGATCGCCATGACCCGGAGTCGTTGATCCGCCAGCTCAGCCTCGCCGACGCCCGCGCCTTGATTGCCACCGGCGTGGTCGATGGCGGCATGACCCCGAAAACGGAGTGCTGCATTCGCGCCCTGGCCCAAGGGGTTTCTGCGGCCCACATCGTTGATGGCCGGGTGCCCCATGCCCTGTTGCTGGAGGTGTTCAGCGATGCGGGCATCGGCACGATGGTGGTGGGAAGCCAGCGAACCCTCCAACCCTGAGATGCCGCCAGCGGATCCTTTTGCCCCAGCGCGGCTGGCCCTGGAGCGGGGTGACTACGGGGCGGTGGTGCGCAGCTTGGAACCCCTGATCCAGGTTTATCCACCGGCGACGGTGGAGGGGGCCGATCTGCAGATGCTGCTCGCCACGGCCTGGATGGGCCAGGGCCAAACGGCCAGGGCGTTGGTGTGTTGCCGCCAGGTCAAGCGCTGCAGTGATGCCAGCCTCAGGGCCCAGGCCAAGGACCTGATGGCCGTGTTGGAAGCCCCGGCCCTGGAGCGGCCGCGCGAGTGGTCGATCACCCTGCCTTCGCTTGGGGAGGCCGAACCGATCGCCGGTCGGATGCAGCAATGGTCGAGGGGCCGTCGCCGCAAAGTGGCCGATGGCCCTCCGCCACCACCAGTGGGCCCCACCCAGGCGCCGCTCGGTTTTGCGGTGGTGCTTGCGGTGCTGGTGGTTCTGGGCCTGTTGCTTGGCGGCTGCGTCGATGTGCATGCCCGTTTGGGGTTTGAGGGGCCGGGTCGCCTGCAGATCGGCTACCAGCTCCAAAGCGAGCGGTTGCCCGTTCCCCCCTGGCAGCGCCAATTCAGCCAGGCCTTGCGCCGTTCGGGTTTCCACCAGAAGAGCCCATCGCCATCGGCTGGCCCAGGGGCCCGGGTTCAAACGCTGGAAGCCCCGGTGATGGCGGCCGACCAGGCCCTGGCCCTGCTGCAGGCCAATGTGGCCGCCGCCGCTGCCCTGGCAGGGGTTGCGGTGCCCACCCCGGAGTTCAGCTGGCATGAGCGCAATTGGTTGGTGGGTGTGCACCAGCACATCGCGATGGCGGTGGATTTGCGCGGGGTACAGCCAATTGCTGGCGTCCACCTCAGCCTGGATTTGGCCCCCCTGAGCCCGGGGGCGGTCCGGTTGGCGGAACCCGAAGGGGTCGGGGCGTTGGCCCACCTGGGGCCTGATCACCAGCGGGGCCTGCGCTGGCCCTTGCGCTTTGGGGCGCTCAATCGCCTGGAGCTGCGCTGTTGGCGCTGGAGTCCCCTGGGCCTTGGTGGCGTGGTGATTGCCCTGTTGTTGGTCCTGGTTCTGGCCCTGCAGCGGTTGCGCCTGGCCCTGGGATTTGGCTTGCCCGAGTTGCCCGCTTAGAGGGTGATCGGATCAGGGTCAATCGTGAGCCCCACGCCAGCTCCCAGCCCATGGCGCAGGTCGGCTTCTGGCGGCAGGGGCAAGGGTGCCCCAGCGGGACCATGCAGCAGCAGTTGCCAGCGGCTCTTGCCCGCCACCTTGGCGACGGGGGCGGGAGCTGGGCCAATCAACAGCCAGCCTTCTGCTTCAACCCGTTGGCGCAGCCGTTCCGCCAGGGCTGACGCGGCGGTGGCGGTGCTGCTGGCGGACGGACCGCTGAGGCGAAGCAGGCAGGCGCGGCTGAAGGGCATCAGGCCCCCCTGGCGGCGAATCAGCCCTTCTTCCGCCAGAAATTGCCCATAGCGGCCATCCACCAGGTGCTGGATCACGGGATGGTCGGGGCTGTAGGTCTGCACCAGCACTTCCCCTGGCGTGTCGCCCCGGCCGGCCCGACCAGCTAGCTGCAGCAACAGTTGCAGGCACTGTTCCGACGCCCGTAGATCCGGGCGATGCAGCAGGCCATCGGCCGCCAGAACGGCCGCCAGCGTGACCCGGGGCAAATCCATGCCCTTGGCCAGCATCTGGGTTCCCACCAGCACGTCGGCCTCTCCGGCGGCAAACCGGTCGAGCAGGCGGCGGTGCCCTTGCCGTCCCCGGGTCGTGTCGCGGTCAAAGCGCAGCAGCCGCAGTCCCTCCAGCTCCGTGGCCAGTTGCTCCATCACCCGCTGGGTACCGGCCCCAAATGGCTTGAAGGCCGTGGAGCCGCACTGTTGGCAGCGGTCGTCGATGGGGGCGCGGAAGTCGCACCAATGGCACCGCAGCCATTCCTGGCCGCGGTTGTTGCGATGCACGGTGAGGGCCACATCGCAATGGGGGCACATCACGGCTTCACCGCAGCTGCGGCAGCTCAAAAAGGCCCGGTAGCCCCGCCGCGGCACCAGGATCACCGCCTGCTCCCCCTTGGCTTGGAGCTGTTCCAGGCGGCCCATCAGAGCTCGACTGATCAGGCGCCTGTGCCCTTCGGCTAGTTCGTGGCGCATATCGATCACCCGCACTGCCGGCATCGGGCGCGCCCCAATCCGCTCGGGGAGCTGCAGCAATTGCATCGAAGGCGCCGGCGGTTGGCAGGCCAGCCAGGTTTCCAGGGATGGGGTGGCGCTGCCGAGCACCAAGCGGGCCCCCGAGCGTTGGGCCCGCAGCCTGGCCACGTCCCGGGCGTGGTAGCAGGGCATGGGGCTGTCCTGCTTGTAGGAGCTGTCGTGCTCCTCATCCACCACGATCAGCCCCAGGTTGGCCAGGGGCAGGAAGATCGCCGAGCGGGTCCCCACGGCAATCAGGGGGGTGCCCTCCAGGCAGCGGCGCCAGGCGGCTACCCGTTCCGCCTCGCCCATGCCGCTGTGGAATTCCACCACCGCAGCGCCGAAGCGTTCGCGGCAGCGATCCAGCAATTGGGGTATCAGGCCGATTTCCGGGGTGAGCAGCAAGCTGCTTTGCTGGGCGGCCAGGGCCTGGGTTGCCGCCTGCAGATACACCTCGGTTTTTCCCGCACCGGTGATGCCCCAGAGCAGGAAGCTCTGGGCCGCCGGGGCCGACTGGATGGCCTCCACGGCTGCCCCTTGCGCCGCGGTGAGCTGCCGTCCCTGGGCTGCCGATGGCGTTGGGGCGCTGATGGCCGGCAGGCTGCGCTGCACCATTCCCTTTTGCTCGAGGGCCTTGAGTACTGAGCGGCTAAAGCCCTGGGCGCCGCAAAGCTCCACCATGGGCACCGCTTGCTGCAGCTGTTGCAAGTGGGCGAGCAGGGCCTGTTGGGCCCCAGTCAGCTTGGGACCTGGGCTGGCTGTCTTGGCTGGGCTGAGGCTGATCTGCCAATCGGGCCGCGGTGTGCGCGCCGGGGGTTGCTTGCGTTGGCCCAACCATCCCGGCGGGAGGGCCGTTTTCAGGGTCTTGAAAAAGCTGGTGTGGCTGAGCTCGGCCACGTCCTGGAGCAGCGCCTGCCAATCCCCGTCCACGGCAGCGCGCTGGAGAATCCCTTCAATCGGCTGGATGGTTTTGTCAGCCAAGGCCTGGGGGCAGGCCGCCAGCGCCTCCACCACCAGCCCCGTGTGGGGGCGCCCTTGCAGCCGTACACGCACCAAATCGCCGGCGCACAGAGGGATCTCGCCGTTGTTGGCATAGGTGAAGATCTGGCCCTCGCGGCCCGCTTCAAGCCAGATTTGGAGCCACTGGCTGGGCAACCTTGCAAAGGTCTCTGGCCATTCTTAAGATGGCAGTGTTGGGCGGCTCAAGAGCTGCCGTCGGAACCCTGCAGAGTTCCGTCCAGCGGGAAGACCTGAAGAGAGCGCCTGGGATCCATTTCCCAACCATGGCCTCCCGGTCTGCGAACACCCCTGACAGCCCTGCATTGGCTCCGGCCCACCATCCACCCCCTGTGTCTTTTCTCCCTGGTTTCGCTCCTTGCGGTTCTTGGGTTTGATGGCCCACGGCTTGACATGGTTGCCAAGGCCCTGTGGTCCGGCAAAGTTGCCGGCTTGCCACTGTCTGAATCTCAACTGTCTGATCTCAACGGTCTGAATCTCAGCTGATCTCAGTTTCTAGCCTTGTTGGCTGGCCCTAGCACTCGCTACAGCCCCCGCCCAGGCTGGCTCGCTCAGACCAGATTGCCCTGATTGTCGATTTGAAGCGTTAAGTCCAGGTTTTCCCCTCTACGGGGTCCCCAAAGCTTGCACGACCTGATGGGTGGTCGTGTGAACCGGTGGGAGTTGTGCCTGTTACCCCATTTCTCGTTTTCCCCCATGAGTCCTGCAGCCGCCACCAAGCCGTCCGCCGAGATCCTGGTCGTCGCGACCCCCGAGGGGGAGTCAGTCACCCTGAAAACCGCAGCGCCTGCCAAAACCAAGGCCAAGGCAAAAACTGCAGCCAAAGCGAAACCCGCAGCCAAAGCCGTGGAGGCTGCTGAAGCGAAAGCAACGCCCGCTAAAGCCTCCCGCACCACCAAGGCCAAGGCGGCCAAAGCCGTTGAGGCGGATGCTGACGCCTCCGATCTCACGGCGAGCGCCGATGCCTTGCTGCTGGCGGCTGATCAGGCCGAGGCCCTGCCCGAAGCCGCTCCGGCAGCGAGTGCCAGCACCGAAAAAGATGACAAAGCCGCCAAAGCCCTAGCTGGCATCAAGGTGGGCCCCAAGGGGGTGTACACCGAGGATTCGATCCGGGTGTACCTCCAGGAAATTGGCCGGATTCGCCTGCTGCGGCCGGACGAGGAGATTGAGCTGGCCCGCAAAATCGCCGATTTGCTCCAGCTCGAAGAGCTGGCCGCCCAATTTGAGGCCGACCATGGCCACCTGCCCGACACCAAGGAGTGGGCAGCCCTGGTGGAGATGCCCCTGATCAAGTTCCGGCGCCGGCTGATGTTGGGGCGGCGGGCGAAGGAAAAAATGGTGCAATCCAACCTCCGCCTGGTGGTTTCGATTGCCAAGAAGTACATGAA
>CAYFKI010000071.1:0-6425 GCA_964343525.1 uncultured Cyanobium sp. | reverse complement strand
CGCCGCTGAGGTTTACGCCAGGCAGGCTTCCAGGGCTGCTTTGAATTCGCTGCGTTGCTTCACGCCTCGGAACGTCTGCTTCAGCTCTTTTTGAACGAAGAGTTGGACGGTGGGTGTGCCGGTGACCCCCGCTTGAACGGCGATCTCCTGGTCGGCTTCGATGTTGATCTCCACCCCTTGGGCAGCCCCGCCCAGCTCCTCGAGCACCCGTTTGAGCTGGGGCTTGAGCACATGGCAGGGCCCGCAGGTGGGTGAGGTGTACACCACCAGGAGGGGCTTGGCGCTGTCGTGGTAAAGCTTCCTGAGGGCATAGCTGCCCTTTTGCCATAGGGCATCGGGGTCGTAATTGCTGGCGTCGCTCTCGGCGGTGGCCACCGGCTCGCCACTGGGCTTGGGATCCACCGGATCGTGGCTGATGGTGACAGCGAGGTTGTGGTGGGTGAGCCAGCGTTCGGCGGCGAGGGCCGCCTGGCAACCGCTCCCAGCGGCCGTGATGCCTTGCCGCCATTCCGCATCGGCCACATCGCCAGCCGCAAACACACCGTCTCGGCTGGTTTCAGGGCGACCTGGCTGGGTGATCAGGTAGCCGAGCGCGTCGAGATCCAGCTGGCCCTTCACCAGATGGGTGTTGGGGGTGTGGCCAATGGCATAAAACAAGCCGCGTACCGCCAGGGTTTCGTCGGTTGTCGGGGTGGCCGATGGGTCTGCCGATGGGCGCAGATGGACGCGCTCGAGCCAGTCAGTGCCATCCACATCCCGCACTTGACGGTTCCAGTGCACGGTGATGTTGGGATTGGCGAGCACGCGGTCGGCCATGGCTCCGCTGGCCCGCAGGCTGCTGCCGCGCACGATCAGGTGAACCCGGCTGCCGTACTTGGTGAGGTAGACGGCCTCTTCGCAGGCGGAGTCGCCGCCTCCCACCACCGCCAGTTCCTCGCCACGGAATTGCGGCGTGGCCCCATCGCAAATGGCACAGGCGCTGATGCCGTGGCTCCAGAAACGCGTCTCGTTGGGGAGGTTCAGGCGGTTGGCACGGGCGCCGGTCGCCAGGATCACGGCCTGGGCCTCATAGCTTTGGCCATCGGCCTGGATCCGAAAGGGGCGTTGCGAGAGGTCGATCGCCTCAGCATCTGCTTCCACCAGGTGGGTGCCCCAGCGCACGGCTTGGGCTCGCATCTTGTCCATCAGGTCGGGGCCGAGGATCCCATCGGGAAAGCCGGGGAAGTTCTCCACGTCGGTGGTGGTCATCAGCTGCCCGCCGGGGATGCCACCGTCCTGGAAGCCTGTGATCAGAAGGGGGTTCAGGTTGGCCCGGGCGGCATAGATCGCGGCGGTGTAGCCGGCAGGACCGGATCCCACGATCACCAGGTTTTCCACGGCAGGACGCTGCGAACCCACTGCTTAAACGGAATGACTATGACTTAAGCCTAGGTGATGGGCTGCGGTGTCAGGCGCTAGCCAGTCGTCTTCGCAAGGTTTCTAAGGCGAAGCGTGAAGCTAAAGCGCAAAGACACGATCTTCTAACGATTGCCAGTAATCGACGGCCTAAATATCTTTAGATTGTCTTTCGATTTGCGATTCAGATTTCGAGGAGTCCGTCGCCTTCGGTTTTGATTGTTTCGCCGAGGTTTTGGGGAACCATCAGCACGCTGGCTTCCAGCAGTTCGGGATGTTCATCAAGGCACAGAAGCCATTCCCGAAACTCTTCATTGAGGGCATAGCTTTCCTCGTAATGCTCGAGGGCATCGAGGGTGGCTCCACGGGCCACAGCCCAGCTGACGGCAACGGTGAGTCTGCGTTCAATGGCGGCGTCCATCTGCACGCTTCGTCCTTGGTTGGCACCACGATGCCTGGCCATGGGACATCGCATGGTGTCGGTTGACACAATGTCGCAAAACCTGAATGTGCCACTGCAGGCTTGCAAGTTGGCGGAAGCGTTTTACAGATTCACGCCGCAGATTTGCAGCGCCACAATCATGCACTCGGCCGTAAAAAGCCCGGAAGATCGGGTCCGCCCAGGCGGATCACGGCCCCCAGTTGTTCGTTGATCGCCTCCAGGGGCAAGGTGCTCGATCCAGGAGCGCTGCCCCCGGCTGGATCGCTGGCTGTCCCTTTCGCACGCACCAGGTAGGGCTCGCTCAGGGACCAGCTGCGGGCGTAGCGAATCAGCAGCGGGTCGGCGGGTGCAAACACGTAGGAGGGTTCGCGGGGGATGGCTTCACAGCTGGAGCGGCTGCCGTCGATGCGCACGGCCCGGGTGATGGCCTGCACGAACCGGCTGCGGGTGACCACCGTGGTGAGGTAGGCCACCACGCGAAGCCGCGGAGCATCGAAGCCTTCGGCGCACATGTCGATACTCACCAGCCAGTCGCCCTCGCCGGCCTGGAAGGCCGCCAATCGCTCGGGGGCTTCGGGGTCCTGGGAGTGCACCAGCTGCACCCGATCCCCCTCCTCCTGCAGCAGGGCCGTGATCTGGCGGGCATGGGCAATGTCGCGGGCGATCACCAGACCCCCGGCTTCCGGGTGCATGGCCCGCACCAACGCCAACCGGCGGCGGGCATTGAGCAAGAGGCGCAGGGCAATGCTGCTGGTATCCCCCAACCGGATCGCCCGCCTCAGGTTGCGCGAGCGCCAGCTCTCGCGGCTTTCCGCCGAGAGGGGTGAGGTTTCCGTGTCGCCGGGTTCCTGGCGGCGGCCATGTTCCACCCAGCCATCTTGAAAACGAAATTCCAGGGGCCGCACATCGCCGGCCGCGATCAGCTGGCGTGGTTCCACGCAGAGGTCCGGGGCAATCTGCTCGATGATCTGATCCCCTTCGCGCACCTTGACCCGCCTGGCGGCGCAGAAGGCGAGGTTGTCGGCACGAAAGGGGGTTCCCGTGAGCCCTAGCCGCAGCTGGGCCCCCTGACTGAGACGGCTGAAGGCATGGCCCCAGGCCGCGGCTTCTGGTTCCTCCGGATCGATGCCCAGGTGGTGCACCTCATCGGCGACTGCCATCCAGCGCCCCAGCTCGGCTTTGCCCAACGCCTGCTCCAGCCGCTGCCGATGGCGCCCGGCCCCTTGGTAGCTAAGAAGCAGGCCGTGCCAGCTGCCATCGGTGCTCAGGCCTCCATCGCCCAGCTCCGGATCCCATTCCATGAGCTGCAGGTGCAGCCGCTCGGCAGAACGCTGCCATTGGCGGGCGATCGAGGTGCGGTGGCAGAACACCACGAACCGATCCAGCCGTTGCTCTTGGTGGAGCCGGCAGAAACTCACCAGCGCCCCCAAGGTTTTGCCGGCCCCGGGTCCGGCGTGAATCAACACATCGGCTCCCTGGGGTAAGGGCTGGTTGAGGACCGAGGGCCCCCGATGGCTCTGGAGCAGCCTGGCGCGCAACAGCTGAATCAGCTGCCGTTGCCATTGCCGGGGCTCGATCCCATGGGCTGGCAGGGGATGGCTGCGCCGCAGGCCCAGGTCAAAGGACGGGGGTGCCATTAGATGGTCAGGCTCCGGCAGGGGGGCACCCCAAGCAAGACACCCCCAAGCAAGACACTTCCGATCTGGGCAACCCCGATCTGGAAAGCCCCTACAGCCAGATCCATCAGTAAGTGTTGTGGCCTATGGGCGTTTCGCCGACCGTGCCTAGTTTCGGGCCAGCCCCTCGCGCGTTGTCTGGCCATGGCACCGTCGTCTCCCCATCCGGAGCCCTGGGCGCGCTCCGCTGTCCAGCAACGGTGCCACCTGCAGGCGTGTTGGCGTTTGGAGTGTGACATCGACCCGATGATCCTGCGGGCGCGCCTGTTGCGCTTTCAAGGGGCCGTGCCCCAGGCCACCTGCGTGGAGCAGGAATTGTTGCCGCTCTTCTAGGCGCCGGTGGGCAACTGCGCACATAACTCCCCATTCCATTGCCGCCGCTTCCAGCCTTGCGACATATAGACCCATTGGATGAGGGAGTGCATTGGTTGATGTGCTGATCCCCCGTGAGCTCGATCCCGGGGAACAACGGGTGGCTGCCACGCCAGAAACCGTGAAGCGCTTGCTGGCTCGCGGCCTAAGCCTCCATGTGGAGGAGGGGGCTGGCTGGGCCGCTGGGTTTGCCGATTCCGACTACCGCTCGGCCGGCGCCACCCTGGTGGGCGACGGCGCCGAGGTCTGGCACCACAGCGATGCGGTGTTGTGCGTCAACCCACCGGCACCGGAATCCCTGGCGCGGCTCAAGCCTGGGGCGGTGTTGGCGGGTTTGCTGGCTCCCTACGGAGCGGCCCCCTTGGTGGAGACGCTCAATGCCCGCCAGGTGTCGGCGTTGGCGCTGGAACTGCTGCCCCGCATCAGTCGGGCCCAGAGCATGGATGTGCTCTCTTCCCAGGCCAACATCGCCGGCTACAAGGCGGTGTTGTTGGCCGCCTCCAGCCTCGATCGCTACGTGCCGATGCTGATGACGGCAGCCGGCACGATCCAGCCCGCTCGGGCCCTGATCCTTGGTGCCGGCGTGGCGGGGTTGCAGGCCCTGGCGACGGCGCGGCGACTCGGCGCCGTGGTGGTGGTGAGCGATGTGCGCGCGGCGGCCAAGGAGCAGGTGGAATCCTTGGGGGGCCGCTTTCTGGCGCCGCCGGAGCAGGAGGAGCTGCCTGCGGAAGCCGGTGGCTATGCCCAGGCGGCCAGTGAGGCTTTCCTGGCTGCCCAGCGCCAACAGCTTGCCGAACAGCTCGCCCTGGCCGACATGGTGATTTGCACCGCCCAGGTGCCGGGCCGTCGGGCACCCCTGCTGATTGACGAGGCCATGCTCGATGGCATGCGCCCGGGGTCGGTGGTGGTGGATCTGGCGGTGGCCCAGGGGGGCAACTGCGCCGGCACCCAGCCAGGCGCCACCGTGTTGCGCAAGGGGGTGCGGCTGATAGGGGGCGATGGCCTACCCAGCAGCGTGGCCAACCATGCCAGTGCCCTCTATGCACGCAACATCGCCGCCCTGGTGGAGCACGTGGTGGCGGTCAAGCCTGAGCAGGACTCCTTTGCCTTGGACCTCGACGATCCCATCGTGGCTGGTTGCCTGCTCACCCATGGCGGCCAGTGCCGTCGCTTGGATGTCGTCTCTGGAGGATTCGCATGAGTGCCCTAACGGAAGCCCTGTGGGTGTTGCTGCTCGGCAGCCTCCTGGGTCTGGAATTGATCGGCAAGGTGCCCCCCACCCTGCACACGCCGCTGATGTCGGGCGCCAACGCGATCAGTGGCATCACGGTGCTGGCCTCCCTCACCCTGATTGCCCAGGCCAATGGCAACCAGGCCCTGCTGCTGCTCGGGGCGTTGTCGTTGGGCTTCGCTCTCTACAACGTGGTGGGTGGCTTCTTGGTGACCGACCGCATGCTCGCGATGTTCGCGCGCAAACCCAAAGCCAATCGCACGGCTAGCTGAGATGGACCTACTCAACGTTTTTCCCTACGCCATCGATCTGGTGGCTGTGCTGCTGTTGGCCCTCGGCATCAAGGGGCTTTCCAAGGTGAGTTCGGCCCGCTCAGCCAATGGTCTGGCGGCCTTGGCCATGGGGCTGGCGGTGGTGGGGTTGCTCGTGCAACTGCAACCGGGTCCCACGGCCTGGTTATGGATTGCGGTGGGAACAGCCCTGGGCGGGCTGGCCGGCTTGGTCACAGCCCAGCGGGTGCCGATGACCGCCATGCCGGAAACCGTGGCCCTGTTCAACGGTTGTGGCGGCATGGCCTCGCTGTTGGTGGCCGTGGGTGTGGCGCTCTATCAGAGCGCTGAACCGGATTGGGTAGCGCGCATCTCGATCGTGATTTCGGTGTTCGTTGGCGCGATCACCTTCAGCGGATCGATCGTGGCGATGGCCAAGTTGCAGGGCTGGCTCGACACCCCGGCTTGGACCCAGAGCTCCCTGCGCCATGGCGTGAACCTCTCCTTGGCCGCCCTGTGCTTGGTGGGCTCGATTGGCTTACCCCTGGAGCCCAACGGCTGGGCGTTGTGGCTGCTGCTGGCCGCCGCCACCCTGTTGGGAATTGGCGTGACCCTGCCGATTGGTGGGGCCGACATGCCGGTGGTGATTTCGCTGTTGAATTCCTATTCCGGCGTGGCCGCTGCTGCAGCCGGTTTTGTGGTGGGCAGCCAGCTGTTGATCGTGGCCGGCGCCATGGTGGGCGCGGCTGGCCTGATCCTCACCCAGGTGATGTGCACGGCCATGAACCGCTCGCTGGTGAGTGTGCTGTTCGGCGGCGCCCTGGGTGCCAGCGCCGGCAGCTCTGGATCGGCGGATGGGGAGCCGGGCTACACCCGCATCACCAGCTGCAGCGCCGAGGAATGTGCCATGGCACTCGAGCAGGCCGAGCGGGTGGTGTTTGTGCCCGGCTACGGCCTGGCCGTGGCCCAGGCCCAGCACTCCCTGCGCGAACTCTCCAAATTGCTCGAGGCCCATGGGGTAGAGGTGAGCTATGCGATCC
>CAYFKI010000070.1:2807-6481 GCA_964343525.1 uncultured Cyanobium sp. | reverse complement strand
ACTGGCGTCCGATCGCGGCAATTCGGCCTATAAGTTGTTGTCCTCCTGCCCATCTCCGGTGTCAGCCCCCCAATCCCCTGCCCTGCGTTGGCTCACGGCGGCCCTGCTCTTCGTAGGGGCTGGCCTCTCGCTGGTGCTGCCCTTTGTGTCCGCCACCTTGCTCACGATTGCCATCGGTGCGGTGGCCGTTGTGGCCGGCATTTCCCAGGTTCTGCGCCTCACCGGCGAACCGGATACCAAAAGCAAGATCTTTCGCTTGCTCTCCGGCCTTCTCTACCTGGGTGGAGGCATTTGGGTGCTGGCGTTCCCGATCGACAGCGAAGTGAGCCTGACCCTGTTTGTGGGCTTCCTGCTGGCCTTTGAAGGGGTGATGGAACTGGCCGCTGCCGCCACCGGCCAGGGAGCCGCTCGCACACTGGTTCTGTTTGACGGTGTGATCACGGCCATCCTCGGGGTGATGTTGATCGCCGAATGGCCCAGCGACAGCATCTGGGCCATCGGCATGCTGTTTGGCATCGGCCTCGCCTTCTCCGCGATCAACCTGCTCTCGGCTCCCCAAACCGAAGCCAGCTAAGACCCGAGCAGGCCTACTCCGCAACCGCCGCCGCATCGCGGCGGCGGGGATCGGCCACCCCCAGGCTTCCAGCGCCCCCAGGAAGCACTTCCACGCTGTTGGCCGATCCCATCGCCGGCACCCCCACAAGCCGGTGGCCGAGCGCCTGGAGCCGTTCGATGGTGTCGGCACTGAGGCCTTGCTCCATGCCCACCTGGTCGGGCCAGAGCTGGCTGTGAATACGGGTAGCGGCCACGGCTGAGGCCAGGTTGAGGCCATGCACGAGCCGGTTGAGCAGCACCTGCAACACCGTGGTGATGATCCGACTGCCCCCCGGGCTGCCGGTGGCAAGCCAGGGTTTGCCGTCGGCTCGAAACACCAAAGTGGGCGTCATCGAACTGAGGGGCCTGCGCCCCGGGGCAATGGCATTGACCGATCCCTGCACCAGCCCGTAGGCATTGGCCGAACCCGGCTGGGCCGTGAAGTCATCCATTTCGTTGTTGAGCAAAAAGCCCGCGCCTGGCACGCTCACCCCATTGCCGTAGGCGAAGTTGAGGGTGATGGTGCTGGCCACCATGCCGCCCTGGTGGTCCACCACCGAGAGATGGGTGGTGTTGGTGCCCTCCGAAAGACGGGATGGCAACGCCTCCAGCTCAGCGGCGGGCCGATGCCGACCCCGCAGCGGGGCCTCGAGGTGCTCGATCGACTGGCGTAGCTGGTCGGCGTAGGCCTTGTTCAACAGAGCCGCCAATGGAATGGTCACCTGATCAGGGTCACCAAGCCATCGGTTGCGGTCGCGATAGGCCAGGTTCATGGCCTCCACCATCGGGTGCAAGCTGGCGGCACTGTTCAGCCCAGAAGCGGCCAGATCCAGGGGCTCGAGCAGGTGAAGCAGCAGCAGCAGGGTGGCACCGCCGCCACTGGGGGGCGGCATGGTGAGCACGGGATAGCCGTGAAACGTGCTTTGCAAGGGCCGCACCAGCTGGGCCCGGTAGCCGTTGAGGTCGGCATCGCGAAGTAAGCCGCCCCGTTGGCGCATCAACCCCACCAAGGCACTCGCCGTTGGGCCTTGATAGAACCCCTGGGCGCCGTGCTGGGCAATGCGCCGCAGGCTGGCGGCCAACAGGGGCTGGCGCAGAATCTCGCCGGGCTGATAGGGCTGGGGTGCCTGGCCCAGTGGACCCGCCTGGCCTGGATGGGCAGGCGGTTTGTAAAAAAGCTGCCGCGACAGGGGATCGGCCTGGAGCAAACCACTGGCCTGCTGGAGAGAGTCGCTGAGTTCCTTGCCCACCGGAAAACCCTGCTCCGCCAGGCGAATGGCGGGAGCCATCACCTGCGGCAGGGACAGCCGGCCATAACAGCGCTGGCTGAGCACCAACCCCGCCGGTGACCCCGGCACGGCCGTGCTCAACAGGCTGCGGGTCGCCCGTTGGCGATCCACCCGACCATCCGGCGTGAGAAACATCCCCGGGGTGGCTGCCAAAGGAGCCGTTTCCCGAAAGTTGACGGCAACGGCGACGCCGCCCCCCAGGGAGAGCTCTGGATTGGGCCCACCCTTGGCCAAAACGCCGGGATCCCGCAAACACCCCCGGGCCCTGGCGGGGGATGGGCCTGGCAGCCAGGCCACCAAAAAGCCACCTCCTCCCAGGTTGCCGGCCTGGGGCAAGGTGACCGCCAAGGCAAAGGCCGTGGCCACCGCCGCATCCACCGCATTACCGCCGCGGCGCAGGATCTGGGCACCGGCAGCCGAGGCGATCGCCTCCTGGCTTGCCACCATGCCGCGGGAGGACCAGATGGGATGGAAGCGTTGATCCGCCTCCTGGAGCACGTTGGAGCCCGCAGGCAAGGGGGCAGCCCAGATCGGCCACTGGGACGACGCAACGCCCGCGGTGATCGCCAGCCCCACCAAGCTGCCCACCAGGCTGCCCGCCAGGAAGCGTTGCCGACAGCCCATCCGGCCTGCCATCGGGTGACGAGCTAGCGGTAGTTCTCGAACTGAAGCGGCACCTCCACATCGGCCTGCTTCAGCAGCTGGATCGCCTGTTGCAGGTCATCCTTGCTTTTGGCCGTGATGCGCAGGCTGTCGCCCTGGATCGCCACCGTCACCTTCTTGAGTTGATCGCGCACGGTCTTGCTGAGTTGCTTGGCCAGGTCCTGGCTCAGCCCCTTGCGCAGTTTCACCACCTGCTTCACCCGGTTGCCTCCCACGGCCTCGGGCGCCTGGAAATCGAAAATCTTCAGCGAGAGGTTGCGCTTGGTGGCCTTCTGGCGCAGCACGTCCTCCACCGCCTGGAGCGTCATGTCGCTGGCGGTGGTGATGGTGAAGCTGGTGTCCTCGAGCTCGATCTCGGTGCCTGAATCCTTGAGGTCGTAGCGCTGACCCACATCCCGCCGCACTTGATCGAGGGTGTTCACCAATTCCTGGCGGTCGTAGTCACTCACCACGTCAAAGGAAAAGGTGTCGGCCATGGCCACGCGATCGGGATTGGAGGCAGCCTAGAAAAGGATCTCCGCCCGCACCAAGCCCATGGCCCCAAGCGCCGCTGTGATTCCCTACGCCTGGTCGCTGGTGCTGGCCGGCGCGGTGGTGGTGCTCAGCGTGGTGCCCCTGGGGGCTGGCCGCTCCCGGGCCCAGTTCACCCTCGACGACCTGGCGGCGCCGCGGGCGATGTTCGATCGCTTGCCGGCCTGGGGTAAACGGGCCAGCTGGGCCCACCAAAATTGCTTCGAAGCGTTCACCCTGCACGCACCGGCCTGCCTGCTCTGCCTGATTGCGGGCCCCACCAGCGGCGTGGCGCTGGTGGCCGCTTGGCTCCACCCAGTGCTGCGAGTGGCTTACATCGGGGCCTACGTGGGCAATGTGCCCCCCCTGCGGGGACTGTGCTGGGCCAGCGGCCTGCTGTGCACCGGCCTGCTCTACGTGGAAGGGCTAAAGGCCTTGATGGGCAGCTGAGCCAATGGCTCAGTCGAAGAACAGCAGGGTCACCACCTTGCCCATGTCTTCGGCCACCCGGCAGCTGGCCAAGAGGGTTTCGCTGTCGTGGAAGGCGTAGCAAATCAGCTGGTCACAGCGGCTGATGATGTCCTGATTGCAGAGGCTGCTGGCCATCGGCAAGGGCAG
>CAYFKI010000070.1:0-2707 GCA_964343525.1 uncultured Cyanobium sp. | reverse complement strand
CCCAGAACGGCGATCCTCCGCTTGCTCCGGTCTTGGAGCATGGCCAGCTCCTGGGCCAGGGTGTCAATCCGCTCGAGCGACGGAAGATCTAAGGATCGGGTCACCAGAAGCCCGCAACCTGCTTGTTGAAACTAGCAGCGTTAACCCGCCATTGCGGGCAAGGCCAGACGGGCCAAGAGCGGCGCGAAATTGCAATGTTCTTCCACCAGGCGGAAGGCATAGGTGGCCTTCACGGCCTCGTGCAGATGCACGTGACCAAAGGCCTGTTCGATCACCTCCACCGTGGTGAGGGTGTCGTGGTCAACCTTGAGCAGGGGCACCTCCAGCTCCTCGGCCCGGCTGAGCAGCTGGCTGAGGGGTTCACCCACACCCGTCAGGATCAGGCACTGGGTGGAGGCCTCCAGCGCTGCGAGCTGGATATCGGTGCGATCGGCCCCCGTGACAACCGCCATGTTGCGCCGGCGGCGGAAAAACTCCATCGCCGAGTTGACGTTCATGGCGCCAATCGAGAGGGTTTCCACCAACAGATCCAGGCGATCGGGGCAACACAACACCTGGGCATCCAACCGCCGAACCAGTTCTTCGACGGTGACGCTGCGCAGCAGGGGGCTGCGGGGCATCACCCCCAGCACCGGCATGCCCAAGCGGTCCAGGGCGGGCACCACCTCCGCCCGCAGGCGCTCCACCTCCTCGGGGGCCACCCCATTGAGCACGACCCCCGCCAAGCGTTCGCCCAGTTGGGCCTTCGCAGCCAGCAAGGGATCGACGCTGCGCTCGTCCTGCCAGGGGTGCACCAAAACCACAGCAGCATCCAGCCCTTCGGCCATCTGGACCAGGTCCAGGCCGTAGAGCATGCCCTCCGCCAGGCTGCCGGCTGCCTCCAGCAACACCACGCCATCGGGGGCCTGAGCCAACTGCTGGCGCAGGGCACCAAAGCCCGCCCCTGGATCCAGATCGGCCGCCAGCAGGCGGCGTTGGGCCGTGGCCGCCTCGAGCCGATGCAGCGAAGGAATCAACTGCTCCTCAGCCAAACCCAAGATGCTGCCGACAAAGCGCACATCGGCATCGATCAGGGGGCCGTTCCCTGGGCCCTCGGCACCGGTAGCGCTGGCATCTGGGCCCGTGGGATCCAAGCTGGTGGCCAGGGGTTTACCGAAACTGAGCCGAACCCCCCGTTGGATCAATTGGCGGCCCAGGCCCAGGACCACGGCCGATTTGCCACTAAAGGGCTCCAGGGAGCCGATCAGCAAGGTGGTAGCCATCGATGAACCTCGCTGGGAGCCCCGTTGGCCGAGCAATTTAGGCCGATCCTTCCGCCCCATGCCCCACCAGCAACCACGACCAAAAGGCCTGGGGCAGATCGTTGCCCTGCCGTTGCATCAACCAGGCCACCAGCTGGTGGGCGGGCAGCGAAAAGCGGTAGTCGGGCTGGTCGTTGTCTGGAAAGGCCAGCTCGCAGCGCAACACCTCCAGGGGCGCCGATTCCCCCTGCCAGAGCAGCTGGTAGCGATGGCCCTTGCCGCCCGCCAAGGGCCGCTCCCCCTGGAAAGCCCCCTGGCCCAACAGGATGAGGGCCTCCTGCAACAACGCTTGCTGGGCCAGCCCGCCGCAGTAAGGGGCAAACAGCGGCACCAAGGGGGCCATGGGAGCCATGGGGCCAGGGGACGTCATGCCCAGATTCCAAAGGGAGGGGAGCCTGATCCATGCTGACGGCACGGCCGCCCAATGCCAGTCCCCCGATGGGCCAAACACCCCTGCCTCACAAACCAACCGTGGCCATCACAGGGGCCAGTGGGGCCCTGGGCCAGGCCCTAATCCGGGCCTGGCATGGCCGCGGGGCCAGGGTCATCGCCCTCACCAGCCGTGATCAGCCCCTGACCGTGATGGATTCGAGCGGCCAGGCCATTCCCCTCGAGCAGGTGCTCTGGCAGGTGGGGGAGGAGCAAGCCCTGGCCCCGGTGCTGGCCAGGGTGGATGTGCTGGTGTTGAACCACGGCACCAACCCCCATCGGGACCGCAGTGCCATGGCCACGGCCCAGGCGCTGGAGGTGAATGCCCTCAGCAGCTGGCGCCTGGTGGAGCTGTTTGCCGACTTGGCTAGCCAGCGGGAAGGGGCTCTTCAGCGAGAAGGGGCCAGCCAGCCCGAGGTTTGGATCAACACCTCCGAGGCCGAAATCCAGAGCGCCCTGAGCCCGCTCTATGAGATCAGCAAACGGCTCCTGGGCCAGCTGATCAGCCTGCGGGCCCTGGATTGGTCGTCAGGGGCCCATCCCATACGGGTGCGGCGGCTGGTGCTGGGGCCGTTCCGATCGGCCCTCAACCCCATCGGGGTGATGGGGGCCGATTTCGTGGCCCATCAAGTGCTCAACCAGGCCCAATGGGGCTGCAACCTGATCATCGTGACCCCCAATCCCCTCACCTACGTGTTGATGCCCCTGGCCACCCTGGGGCGGTGGGTCTATGGCTCCCTCACGAGTTCAAGACAAACCTGATTCGGGCGCGGGCGCCAAGGAGCGGGCCCGGGCCTCAACAATCGCGGCCCTCTAGAAATCCCGATCCGTGAGGATTTCGCAGCCGTCACTGGTGACGGCAATCGTGTGCTCCCACTGGGCCGAGAGGCGGCCATCCATGGTCACCACGGTCCAACGGTCTTTGAGGGTGCGGCAGGCCTTGCTGCCGGCGTTGAGGATCGGCTCCACCGCCAGGG
>CAYFKI010000069.1:0-6494 GCA_964343525.1 uncultured Cyanobium sp. | reverse complement strand
GAGGACGTCAAACCATCCCCGTGCTGCTGGCGCGCGCCCTACAGCGATCGTCATGAGAGAGGAGCTTCATGAAGCGTTACACGGGGACTGTAAGGGGATCGGGGCCTTTCTGCGTGGCCCGGGGAGCCAACTAAGTCAAAACACCTACTCAGGTAGCCCTGGCGTCGATCCACAGGCGCACTGAACGGGGAGGCGATTCGCCAGAGTGGGCGCCAGGATTCACCAAACCCGCCCGCTGGGGCCTGATCAGCCATGTACGTCGTCGAGCTCTCGCTCAAGCTCAGCCCCATGCCCATTGCCGTGCAGCGCAAGGAGCTGGCCGATGCCCAGGCCCTCTACGCCACGGTGAAGCAGGCGATCGAATCGGGCAGCCCCAAGCTGCTTGAACTCAGCTGCGAGAAGGAGGAGCACAAGCAGATCAGCCTGCTCACCAGTGAGCTGGTGGCGGTTCAGATCTACGAAAAGTCGTCGACAGGTGGCGGCGGCAAACGGCCCGGCTTCAGCTTCGAGAGCTAGGCCGCCGTGCCGGCGCCAGCACCCCATCCAGCGCCGCCAGGCCCACCGCTGGACGTGGCTGGGCTCTGCTTCAGCTGGCCCAACGGCCGGCAGGCCCTGATGCATTGCAGCCTGCAGATCCCCTCCCCGGGGCTGTGGATGCTGGTAGGCAGCAATGGCAGTGGCAAAAGCACGCTGCTCAGGCTGATCGCTGGGCTGCTCGAGCCCCAGGCGGGCCAGATCCGCGCCGCCAGCAAACCAGCCCTGGTGTTCCAAAACCCCGACCACCAACTGCTCCTCCCCAGCTGCAGCAGCGAGGTGCTGTTGGCCCTGCCGGAGGGGCTCGGCACCAGCGAGCGCCGCGAGCGCGTGCAGGCAGCCCTGGCCCAGGTGGGTCTGGAGGGAATGGCCGAGCGGCCGATCCACACCCTCAGCGGCGGCCAAAAGCAGCGGCTGGCCATTGCCGGAGCCCTGGCCAGCGAAGCCCAACTGCTGCTGCTGGATGAACCCACGGCCCTGTTGGATCCCGAAAGCCAAGGCGACGCACTTGCACTGGTGCATCAGCTCACCCACCGCGCCAACCAGCCCCTCACCGCCCTGTGGATCACCCACCGGCTCGAGGAGTTGCAGCGCTGCGATGGGGCGGCCGAGATGGTCCAGGGCCAGGTGAAGCCCTGGCAAAGCGGCCCCCAGCTGGCGCAACGGCTGGCCCCAAGGCGGCCCTGGCCGTAAGGCCCTTGCCGGTCGGCAGGGCCGAGGGGTAAGGTCTTCGGGCCGGTTCGCCGGTGGTGCAGGTCCGGAAGCGTTCCGGCTAGCCCATTCCTCGGTAGCTCAGCGGTAGAGCGGTCGACTGTTAATCGATTGGTCGCAGGTTCGAATCCCGCCCGGGGAGTTTTATCCGCCCAAACGCACTGCACCAGGCCGCCTGGAGTGGTGCGTTTTTTGTTGGGCGGGCGCAATTCGCCCAGATCGCCCAGGCCTGGCCAGCGCAGTCAGCTCAAGCGACTTGAAGCAGACACGCCCCAGTGATCAGCGGATCACAACAATTAACTGCAAAGAAAAGCTGAAGATCCAGCCTGCTAGCCAACAAAAGCGATAAGGGCAAAGCCCTCGCCTCCACTGACTTCCGATGCCGCAAAGCCGCCCCAAATTGGCGCCCAACAGACGCCCAAGGGAGAACCGTTGGTGAAGGCCACCGGATTCCAGGCCCCAGAAGGGCCAAAAGCCGGGAAAATACAAAGATCGCTTCAAGCGCCTTGCTTCAAAGCTGTCTGTTGAGCCCCCTGCCATGAAGCCAAGCATCCTGCTGATCGAAGACGATGGCGACATGCGCGACCTGGTCGCCGGCCATCTCGAGCACGGTGGCTTTGATGTGCAGCGCGCTGACGACGGCATCAAAGGCCAGGCCCTGGCCCTGCAATACAGCCCCGATCTGATCCTGCTGGATTTGATGCTGCCCAAGGTGGATGGCCTCACCCTCTGCCAGCGGCTGCGGCGCGAAGAGCGCACCGCCAAAATCCCGATCCTGATGCTCACCGCCCTGGGGGGCACCAAAGACAAGGTGAGTGGCTTCAACTCTGGCGCCGACGACTACCTCACCAAGCCCTTTGACCTTGAAGAGCTGATGGTGCGGGTGAAGGCCCTACTGCGACGCAGCGAGCGCGCCCCGCTCTCCACCAAGCACAACGAAATCCTCAGCTACGGCTGCCTCACCCTGGTGCCAGAGCGGTTTGAGGCGATTTGGTTCGATGCCGCCGTGCGGCTCACCCACCTCGAATTTGAACTGCTGCACTGCCTGCTGCAGCGCCACGGCCAAACGGTGTCACCGGCGCTGATCCTTAAAGAGGTGTGGGGCTACGAACCCGACGACGACATCGAAACGATCCGGGTTCACGTGCGCCACTTGCGCACCAAGCTCGAACCGGATCCCCGCAAGCCCCGCTTCATCAAAACCGTCTACGGCGCGGGCTACTGCCTGGAGTTGCCCACCGAAGAGCAGATCGCCGATCTGGTGCCTGTGATGCACCAGGCCCGCCAAGCCCGGCAGGATGCCGCCGACCAACTCCAAGCCGAAGCCAGCTAACGGCTTGCCGCCCCAGCCTGGCCCAGCTTGAAGCCCCCCAGCTCCAGCAACGCCACTTCCCAGGCCAAACGGGGCTGCACGTAGGCCCGCAGCTGGCTGCGAAGCCGCTCGAGCCGGCGTAGGGCAGCAGCCTGGTGGGGCCCGGGGTGCTGCCGCCACAGCGCCTGTTGCCACCAATCGAGCAGCCAGAGTTGTTGCTCCGCCTCAAGGGCCTCACAGAGATCGCGCGCCAGTTCGAGGGCCGTCAGGGGGCCTTCCACCCGCTGGGCATCGCCGCCCGCCACCAGGCTTTGCAGCCGATCGGCCAACCCCTCCGGCAGGGTCTGCCATTGCTGGCGGTGGGCCAGCAAGGCCCCCGGCGAGCCCGCCGCCAGGGCCACCAACTCGGGCGGATCCTCGATCGGGGCCGCCAACACCTGGCTGATCAAGGTGCTCGAGAGCCGGGCAAAAGGAATCTGCTGACAGCGGGAACGAATGGTGCTGAGCAGCTGCTCAGGGGCTGCGCTCAACAAAATCAACAGCCCATCGCCTGGCTCCTCAAGGGTTTTGAGCAGGGCATTGGCAGCACCTTCAGCCATCGCCTCCACCGCTTCAAGCACCACCAAGCACCCTGGCGCCTCCACGGGCCGCCGGCTGAGAAAGCGCGACACCTCGCGGATTTGCTCCAGCCGCAGCTGGGGCGCCGCCCGCCGACTCACCCCCAGCTCCTCGGCCTTGGAGGCTGGAACCAGCTGGCCCTTGTCGCTGTAGGTGGGCTCCACCCAGAGCAGGTCGGGATGGTTGCCCTCCTGCAACCGACGGCGAATGGCGGCTGAACCACCCGGCCCAGCCAGCATCCCTTCCAAAAAACGCAGGGCCGCCAGGCGCCGGCCCACCCCATCGGGGCCCGCAAACAGATAGGCCGGAGCCAGGCGCTGCTGATCTAGGGCAGCCTCGAGCAGGGCAACCGCCTGCTGTTGACCCACCAGATCGGCAAACAGATCGCTCATAGGCTGGAGGCGCTGAAGGCCGCAGTCAGCGCTGCCGCCACCTGATCCGCCACCAGCTCGGGCGGCTGGCTGGCATCCAAGCGCTGCCAGCCCCGCTGCTGGGCCAGCTCAGCAAAACCATCGGCCACCCGCTGCAGGAAGGGCTGGCCACTGGCCTCGATTCGATCCGCGGGCCGATCACCGCGGCGGCGCAGGGATTCCGCCAGGGGCAGATCCAGCCACAGGGTGAGATCGGCCGCCAAGCCCCCGGTGGCGATGGCTTCGAGCTGGGCGATCAGAGCAAGGCTGAGGCCGCGGCCATAGCCCTGGTAGGCAAGGGTGGATCCGGCAAAGCGATCGCTCAGCACCCAATCCCCCCGCTCCAGCGCCGGGCGGATGGTGTGCTCCACGTGCTGGGCGCGGTCGGCGGCGTAGAGCAGCAATTCGGCAGTTGGCTCCGGGGCCGCATCGCCAGGGGGATGGAGCAGCAACTGGCGCAGGGCCAACCCCAGCGGGGTGCCGCCCGGCTCCCGCGTCACCAAGAGCTCACGGCCTGGAGCGATCAAGCCACTGGCGGGAAGCCACTGGCGCAGGGCCTGCAGCTGGGTGGTTTTGCCGCAGCCATCAATGCCCTCGAGCACCACAAATCGGCCGCTTGGCACCTGGGCTCACCCCTGCTGATGGGCGCCATCCTGCAGCAAAAGGGCATTCCCCACCACCGTGATCGAGCTGAGCGCCATCAACAGCGCCGCCAAGGGCGGCGTGAGCAGCAAGCCAAAGCTGGGCAGCAACAGCCCAGCGGCCAGCGGCAACACGATCAGGTTGTAGCCAAAGGCCCAGGCCAAGTTCTGGCGCACCTTGGCCATCGTGCGCCGGGCCAAGCGCACGGCCACCAGCACCCCGTCGAGGCCGTCGCCGAGCACCACGAGATCGGCCGTGTCTTGGGCGATCTGGGTGCCCGTGCCCACGGCAATTCCCAGATCTGCCGACGCCAGCGCAGGGGCATCGTTGATGCCATCGCCCACCATCGCCAGGCTGCCGCGATGGGCATAGCTGCCAATCCGCTCCAGCTTGTGCTCCGGCCGCAACTCCCAGGCCAGCTCCTCAGGGCGAAAGCCCAGCGCGGCGCCTAGCTGCTGTACCGGCTGCCGGCGATCGCCGCTGAGCAAAGCGAGCTTGAGGCCCTGGGCGCGCAAACCGGCCACCACCCGGGCCGCATCGGGCCGGGGTTGGTCCTGAACCGCCACCAATCCAAGGAGTTGGTGCTGGCTGGCAAGCGCCAACACCGTGGCCCCTTGGGCTTCCAACTGCTCGAGCCGCTCCTGGGGGGCCTCTTGGCTGAGGCCCTCGAGACACCAGGCCAGGCGGCCCACCCGGTAACGCACTCCAGCGATCTCCCCTTCCACTCCCTCGCCAGCCACCGTGCGGCTGTTGGCGGCTTCCACCACAGCCAAACCCCGATGCTGGGCTTCCTGCAGCAGGGCAAAGGCCAAGGGGTGGCGGGTGCCGGCCTCCAGGCTGGCCGCCAGTTGCAGCAACCGCTCGGGGCTGATCGCCTCTGGGGCCCGCTGCCAGGGCTCCACCGCACCCACCTGGGGCCGCCCCACGGTGAGGGTGCCGGTTTTGTCAAACAGCACGGCCCCGAGCTTCGCCGCCACTTCGATCGCATCGCCACCGCGAAACAACAGGCCCCGGCGAGCGGCCAGCCCAGAACCCACCGTGATCGCCGTGGGCGTCGCCAGGCCGAGGGCACAGGGACAAGCCACCACCAGCACCGAAATCGCCAGTTGCATGGCCAAAGCCAGGGGGGTATCGGCACTGGCCCCCAGAACGCCATGGGCCATCGGGCCCATCTCATGGGCCACCTGCCGCCGCAGCACCGCCGGCCAGAGGTGGGCGCCCCATTGCCACCAAAACACAAAGGTGAACCCCGCCAGGCCCAGCACAAACAACGTGAACCGGCCGGCCACCCGATCCACGAGGCGCTGAATCGGCGCCTTACGGGCCTGGGCCTGCTCCACCAGGCGAATGATGCGGGCAATGGCACTGTCTTGGCCGCTGCGCCGCACCTCCAGCCGCAAGGGGGCCTCCAAATTGAGGCTGCCCGCCGCCAACTCCGTGCCCACCTCGGCCTGCAGCGGCAAAGGTTCACCGGTGAGGGCCGACACATCCACGGCCGATGTTCCCTCCTGCACCACCCCATCCACGGGCACCCGATCACCCGGCAGCAGTTGCACCAGATCGCCAGGACGCAATCCCCCCACGCGCACCTGGCGGGGCGGGCCGTCTCCCATCAGCAACAGGGCCATCTCCGGCTGCAGGGCAGCGAGCTGCTCCAGGGCTCGACCGGTGCGAAAACGGGCCCGCTCCTCCAGAAACCGGCCGAGCAGCACAAAGCCGAGCAGCAGCACCGGCTCATTGAAAAAGCAAGGCCAACCGGTTTGGGGCCAGCCAAAGGCCACCAGGCTGGCGAGGTAGGCACTGGCCATGCCCAGCCCCACCAGGGTGTCCATGGAGGGCACCCCCGCCAGAGCCGCGCGGGCACCGCTCACCAGGATCACCCGGCCTGGGCCAGCCAGGGCCAGGGTGGCCACCAGGGCATGGAAGCGCTCATCGGAGAGGAGCGCGGCCAAGGCCGGCCAGGGAATCGCCCCCAACAGGGCCAAATGGCCCAATCCCGACACCAGCAACAAGAGCAGGGCCACCACCAACTGGCGCCACTGCTGCCACCAGTGCTGGTGCTGCAAGCGCTCCCGCCTTGATTCGAGCTCCTGGCCCATCGCGCGGCGCTGCACCTGAAACCCCAACCCCGCCAGGGCCTGCTGGAGATGCGGCAAAGGATCCGGTTGATCAGCCGCCGCCAGGGCAGGGTCGAGCTGCACCCAGGCCGTGCGCGTGAGCAGATTGACGCTGGCCTGTTGCACGCCGGGTTGTTCCAGCAGGCGCCG
>CAYFKI010000068.1:0-6548 GCA_964343525.1 uncultured Cyanobium sp. | reverse complement strand
CCTAGGGGCCAGGGCGGGGCTGACGGGAGCGGGGCGGGGGCTTGGTTACAGAAGTTGGTTCGCAGGCCGCTGGGATGAGCTCCATCGGACAGAGCTCATCCCACCCAGCGCAGCAGGGAGCCCCGTTCACCCAGCACGAAACCCTTGCCATCGGGCTGGAACACGATCCGGGTGAAGTTGGTGGGCTGCTGGGCCCCCACCGGATCTTTTTGCCAGGTTTTACCGCCATCGGCGCTCACCAAAAGGGTGCCGCTACCGCCGCCGGTCCAGAGGGAGCCCTGGGGATCCCAAGCCAGATCGAGGTAACCAAAGCCATTGGTGATGGGCACGACAGCCTTGCCCCATTCATCGGGGCTGTCGGCCTCAGGGCTGAAGCGCAGCTGGGCGCCGCGGGCGAGCATCCAGAGGGCTCCGTCGGGCTGGAAGCCCATGGCCTGCAGGCGCTGGCTGCTGACGCGCTGGTGTGGGGTCCACACCGGTTCGCCAGGATTCCAGGTGGCGAAGAAGTTGCCCAGGCTGCTCACGCTCACATAGTTACCGCGCTCTCCGCGGCGTAGGTCGCGCACGGCTCCAGCGGCGTCATCGACCTGGGCCTGCCAGCTGTTGCCGCCATCGGCGGTGTCGTAGATGGCGCCCACATTGGTGGCCAGCTCAGCCTGGTTGGGGCCGAGGGCCGTAATCAAGTAGGGCTCACCGGGAAGTTTGGTGTCGAGGAACAGGCGGCTCCAGTTCTGACCGCCATCGGTGCTGTGCAGCAGCAACCCAGGCTGGCCAGCAATCCAGCCCTCCTCTCCCTGGAAGTCGATGCTGATCAGGCGGAAGTTTTCCTCTTCCGGCAAATCCAGGGCCCGCTCCTGCCAGCTACCGCCGGCATCGTTGGTTTCCAGGATCAGCCGATTGCTACCCACCAAGAAACCGTGGTTGGCATCGGTGAAGGCCACATCCAACGGGTTGGCCTTGGTGGCCAGGGGCACCGGCTGCCAGGGACTGGACGCCGCCATCGGCAGACGGGTGGTGACACATCCGGTGAGGCCCAGACCCAGCACCAGGCAGAGCCCAACACGCAAGAGGGGCGATAGCCAGCGCTGGAAGACAGACAGGAGAGCAGATCGGGACATCACAGACGCAATCGGGAGGACGAAATCAGCAGCGGGAAGAGCCTGAACTCAACGCAGGGAGTACAAGGAGAGGAAGAACGCAAAGGCCAGCGCAAAGGCCCCGAAGATCAGCACATTCTTCTGGCCGGGGGTCAGGCGGTTGACGCCCAGGCCGAAATTGAGGTTCTCCTCAAAGCCACTGGGCTTGTTGCGGGGACCAATGTCCTTGAAGGCCCCCACCTTGCTGCGGCAGACAGGGCATCGGAACGTGGCGGGATCCAGCTCCAAAAAGGCCGTTCCAGGCTCGATCGCCAACTTCTTCACCCCTTCCGCCGGGTCGTAAACGAACCCACAGCTGAGGCACTCAAAGCGGTGATCCTTGGGATCCTCCGCCAGTGGCTCCGGCGCGGCCTCCGCCCCATCCACAACCGGCTCTGGCACGGCGTCGGGGCCAACCTGGCTCGCAGCGTCGTTCATCCTCAGAACCGCAACACAATGCGACGAACTGTATCGACGCCAAAGGGTGGGCCGCAGATGCCAGACTGCGCCCGAGGTTGGCCTGGTCCGCATGTTTGTGCTCTCCGGCTACGACGCCTTTCTCGGCTTTCTGCTGATTGCAGCCGCCGTGCCCGTGTTGGCACTGGTCACCAACAAGCTGCTGTCTCCCAAAAGCCGCCAGGGGGAACGGGAGCTCACCTATGAATCCGGGATGGAGCCGATCGGCGGTGCCTGGATTCAGTTCAACATCCGCTATTACATGTTTGCCCTGGTCTTCGTGATCTTCGACGTGGAGACCGTTTTCCTCTATCCCTGGGCCGTCGCCTTCCATCGTCTGGGCCTGCTGGCCTTTGTGGAGGCGTTGATCTTCATCGCCATCCTGGTGGTGGCCCTGGCCTATGCCTGGCGCAAGGGCGCCCTCGAGTGGAGCTGACCCGGACGCGCCGATGACCACCACACCCAGCCCATCCCCCGCACCGTCGGTTCAGGCCCTCAAGGACCTGCGATCGGCCAGCTGCAACCCGGTGGGGGCCCCTGCCGTCACCTCCGACCTGTCGGAGAACGTGATCCTCACCACCCTCGATGACATCCACAACTGGGCCCGGCTAAGCAGTCTCTGGCCCCTGCTGTACGGAACAGCCTGTTGTTTCATCGAATTTGCGGCCCTGATCGGCTCCCGCTTCGATTTCGACCGCTTTGGCCTCGTTCCCCGCTCCAGTCCGCGTCAGGCCGACCTCCTGATCGTGGCGGGCACCGTGACCATGAAGATGGCTCCTGCCCTGGTGCGGCTCTATGAGCAGATGCCTGAGCCCAAGTACGTGATTGCCATGGGCGCCTGCACCATCACCGGTGGCATGTTCTCTGCCGACTCCACCACCGCCGTGCGCGGCGTGGACAAATTGATTCCGGTGGACCTCTACCTGCCCGGATGCCCGCCGCGGCCCGAAGCGATTTTCGATGCCGTGATCAAGTTGCGCAAAAAGGTGGGCAATGAAGCCCTGGCCGAACGGGGCAACCTGCAACAAACCCACCGCTACAGCACGGTGAGCCACCAAATGAAGGCGGTCTCGCCGATCGTGAACGGCCAATACCTCACCGCCGAGACCCAAAAAGCTGCCCTGGCAGCGGCGGCCGGGCTACCGGTGGGCGCCACCTTGGCTGAGCCAGCGGCCCAAACAGTCAACAAGCCCTCCAATCCAGCCGCCAGCTAGCTCCCATGCCTGAAGCGATCACCACCATCCAACCGGGCCCCGTGAGCCAGTGGCTGACAAGCCAAGGCTTCGACCACGAGGTGCTCGCCAACGACCATCGCAACATCGAGAACCTGGGTGTGGAAGCGGCTTTCCTGCCCCTGGTGGCCACGGCGCTCAAGGCCCACGGCTTCGACTACCTGCAATGCCAGGGGGGTTACGACGAAGGCCCGGGCGGGCGCCTGGTGAGCTTCTACCACCTGGTGAAACTGGCTGAGTTGGCGGCCTCGCTGACGGCCAGCGGGGATCTGCCGGCCTCCGGCCCGACTGTTCAGGAAGTGCGGCTCAAGGTGTTTGTGGCCCGGGAAGGCAACCCCAGCATCCCCAGCCTTTACGGCCTGTTCCGCGGTGCCGACTGGCAAGAACGGGAAACCTTCGACATGTATGGGATCCAATTTGAGGGCCATCCCCATCCCAAGCGGCTGCTGATGCCTGAAGACTGGAAGGGTTATCCCCTGCGCAAGGACTACATCCAGCCCGACTTCTACGAAATGCAGGACGCCTACTAGGCGTCGCGGCGCACCTGTTTGTAAAAACGCATCACCGCCAGGGCCACACTCCGGGGGTCGTGCCGAAGGGTTGCTGTGGGCCTGGCACCCTGCAACGGTGCCTGGAGCACCTGGTAACCCTGGCGCCGTAATTGCCTGGCATCACAGGTGACCGGCTGGGCGCCCTGCAATCGGTAATGCTCCACCAGGGTGGAGGGACCCAACTCTTCCTGGGCCAACACGGCGGTGAACAGACGCTGATCCACCCCGAGGCTGGCCAACTGGGCTTCGATGGCCCGCAGATGGCCCCCCACATCGAGGCCATCGGTTTCCCCAGGCTGGGTCATCAGATTGCAGATGTAGAGCCGGGGGGCCTTGCTGCGGCTGATCGCCGCCACCAGCTCAGGCACCAACAGGTTGGGCAGCAGGGATGTGTAAAGGCTGCCTGGTCCCAACACAATCAGGTCGGCATTGGCGATCGCATCCAGCGCCTTGGGCAGGGCGGGTGGCCGCTCGGGTGTACAACCCAGGCGCACGATCGGGCTGGTGGCCTTACCGATCTTCGACTCACCCTCCAGCCGTTCACCGTTTTCCAATTCGGCCCAGAGCCGCACATCGGCCGTGGTGGCCGGCACCACCTGACCCTGCACCGCCAGCACCCGGCTACTGGCGGTGATCGCCGCTTCCAGGCTGCCGGTAATCGCCGTGAGAGCCGAGAGAAACAGGTTGCCGAAGCTGTGACCCTCCAGGCCACTGCCAGCCCGAAACCGGTATTGGAACAACCGGGTGAGCAGCGGCTCCTCGCGGGAGAGGGCAGCCAGGCAATTGCGAATATCCCCAGGCGGCTGCACCCCCAGCTCCCGGCGCAGCACCCCACTGCTGCCGCCGTCATCGGCCACGGTCACGATGGCGGTGATGTTGGTGCTGTAGCGCTTCAGGCCACTGAGCAGGGTGGAGAGACCGGTGCCACCGCCAATGGCCACGATGTTGGGGCCCCGGTTGAGACGGCCCTGGGCGGCGAGGGCATCCACCAGGGCCGTCCCCTTATCGGGGGCGAGGGCCTGCTGAATGGAGCCGAAGCTGCGGCTCTGGCCCCAGAGCACCAGGGCCGCTCCCGCCAGCAGCACCAAAGGGCCCGTCACCCCACGGGGCAGCACCCGGGTGACCTCCTGGAGCGACCACTTGATCGCACTGAGCATCCAATAAATGGGCTGCAGATCCGCCCAGACCGCGGCGCCAAGCAGCGCCAGCAGCAGCCCCAGCCCCGAGGTCACGAGCCAGCGCTTGACCACCAGCCCCGGCTGCAACCAGCGCACTGCGCGCCGGGAACGAACCATCAGATCGCGCTGGCGTGAATCCGTGTGGCGCTTGTGTCTTCGGGGCAACGGCGGAGGAGGAACACAGCCACGAGTGCACAAACTGTAGGCAGCCTGAAAAGGCGGCAAGATGGGCCCATCTGCCCTGGAGCCCTGGGCACCGCTCGGCCGATCGTCGCCATGGCCCCTGACCACCTCCCGAGCGCAAGCCCGCCGACCCCGGGCGTGCCGATCGCCGAGATGCACGATCTGGCCGTGCGCTGGGGCAACCGCACCGTGCTGGAGGGGGTGAACCTCTGCTTGCAGCCCGGGGAGCGCCTGGTGGTGGTCGGCCCTTCGGGGGCTGGCAAATCCACCGTTTTGAGGCTCTTGGCGGGCTTGCTGGTGCCATCCAGCGGCAGCCTGAAACTGCACGGCCAAGAGCAGACCTATCTGCGGCTGGATCAGGCCAACCCCCCCGATGTGCGGCTGGTGTTCCAGAACCCGGCGCTGCTGGGTTCGTTGACGGTGAAGGAAAACGTGGGGTTTCTGCTCTACCGCGATGGACGCCTCACGGAACGGGAGATTCGCGAGCAAGTGGGCCAGGCCCTGGAGGCGGTAGGGCTCTACGGCATTGAAGACCAGATGCCGAGCGAGCTCAGCGGTGGCATGCAGAAACGGGTGAGTTTTGCCAGGGCCCTGATTGAGGACCCCAGCAAGGCCCGTGGACAAATGCCCTTGTTGCTGTTCGATGAACCCACCGCGGGCCTCGACCCGGTGGCCTGCACCCGGATCGAAGATCTGATCGTGCACACCACCAACATGGCCCAGGCCGCCTCCGTGGTGGTGAGCCATGTGCACAGCACGATTGAACGCACGGCCGAGCAGGTGGTGCTCCTCTACGACGGCGAATTCCGCTGGAATGGAACGCTGGACGACTATCGAACAACAACCAACCCCTATGTGATGCAGTTCAGGAGCGGTAGCCTGAACGGACCCATGCAACCTGCTGAGCTGTAGTCGATGCGCCGCAGTGTTCGTGAGGCGATTGTGGGGTTTTCCTTGCTCGCCGCCCTATCCGGTGCCGTAGGCCTGTCGTTCTGGCTGAGGGGAATCTCACTCAATCGCAACAACTGGACCGTGCAGGCCAGTTTTGAGCAGGCCTCCGGCCTGGCCACCCGCTCCGCGGTCTCCTATCGGGGTGTTCAGGTGGGCAATGTGCGCCGGGTGCACATCACCCCGCAGGCCGTCATCGCCGATCTGGAAATCACCAATCCCGATGTCCGCCTACCCCGGCAATCGTTTGCGGAAATCGACCAGGCTTCGCTGCTTGGCGGGGATGCGCTGGTCTCGCTCGTGACAACGGGCGCACCCCTGCCGCCCGGAGCTCCGTCGCCGAACAGCCCGGCCTGCAACAAAGCCCTGATGCTCTGCAATGGCAGCCAGATAGCCGGCATCGAGGGCCCCAGCCTCAGCAGTATCACCGCCTTGATGCACAAGATGCTCACGGAGGTCGACCAAAACCAGTTGGTGAACAAATTCAGCGACCTCACCAGCAGCATGAACAAAACCGCTGCCAACGCCACCACCTTCCTCAAGGACGGCCAGGTGCTGGTGAAGAAATTGGATTCCAGCGTGGATAAAGCCCAGCCCACGATCGCCAACCTCAACGCCGGCAGCGCCCACCTCCGCGATCTCCTCGCCGCCCTCGACAACCCCAAAACCGTGAAGGAATTGCAGGGCACCGTGCGCAATGCGGAAGTTCTTACCGCCAAGTGGAAATCCGTGGGTGGCGATGTGAAAAAACTCACCGACGACCCCCGCTTCATGGATGGGGTGCGCAGCGTGGCCGTGGGCCTGGGCAAATTCTTTGATGAGCTCTACCCCGAAAGCAAACCAAGCCCCAGTCGCCCGGCTGTT